>NZ_JAGPXS010000029.1:0-64494 GCF_018070425.1 Micromonospora sp. C81 | reverse complement strand
CAACCAGCCAGCAAAAACTGACCAGTCCGGGGTATAAATCATAATTGGCACTGGCTTTACAAGCACCCTGTTGAGTTCTCAAAGAACAACCACACACCGACCAGAAGCCCCACCTCAGTGGAACCCCGTTTCGGGGCAACCGCTCAAACTTACTTGGTCGAACTTTCGTTGTCAACCTCGTATCCGAGGCGATCAACTTGGTTCGTCCGGATCCACGATGACGCACGCCGTGACCGGCGGTCGTTACTGTCGTGGGAAGCCGCAGACCGGCCGATCGCCGCTTCGCGGCTCTCCGCCCGGCTCCTGCCGGCTTCAAAACTCTACCCGGTCGGCTTCGCGTTCGCAACCCCGTATCCGGAGTGTTCCGCACCGCCCGATCCTCGGCCTCGCTCGGCGTTCCCGCCACGAGCCCGGTGCCCGTTCTCCGCCGGTTTGTCCGGCGTTCCCCGTGCAGAGAGAAAGTTACGCGGACGGCCCGGAGAAGGCAAATCAGGGTTCATCACTGGTTCGACCGACCGGGGCGCGGCGGCACCCGGCGCAGCCTCGGGACGCGGGCTGTCCCGACGTGCCAGAGTGTCAGACATGGATGAGTCCGGGCTGGGCACGAGGGTGTTCGCCGAGGAGGCACTACTGGGCCTCCTCCTGCCGTTCTGGCAGGTGGTGATCGGTGCGGTCGTGCTGGTCGTCCTGGTGCTCTCGGTGGGACGGCTGGCCCGACGGGGCAAATCCCGGATGACCACCGCGCTGCTGGTCACCGCCGCGGCCATCGCCGGGTTCGCGGTGATCGGCGTTCTGCTGGAAGGCTGAGACTGCCAGGGCCTGGCGTCAGAGCCGGCGGTTGGCCAGGCTGGGCAGCTCGGCCCGGATCGCGGCAAGGCCGTCGAGGTCCAGGTCGACGACGGACACACCCGGGCCGTCCGGCACCTGGGCGAGGACCGTCCCCCACGGGTCGACCACCATGCTGCGCCCGAAGCAGGTGCGACCTGGCTCGTGGTCGCCGGTCTGGCCAGCCGCCGCCACGAAGCACTGGTTCTCGATCGCCCGGGCCCGCAGCAGGACCTCCCAGTGGTCCCGCCCGGTGTGCATCATGAACGCCGCGGGGACCACCAGCAGTTGTGCGCCGCCATCGGTGGCGAGCAGCCGGTAAAGCTCCGGGAAGCGCAGGTCGTAGCAGATCGACAGGCCGACCCGCAGGCCCTCGACGTCCACCACCACCGGTTGCACACCCGGCGCCACGCTCGCGGACTCCCGGTAGGAGACCCGACCGGGGATCTCCACGTCGTACAGATGGATTTTGCGGTAGCTCGCTGCCAGGGCGCCGGTGCGGTCGAAGACCAGCGACGTGTTCCAGGTGTGCTCCGGGTCCGGGCCGGCCTCGTGGAACGAGCCGGCCACCACCCAGATGCCGAGCCGTCGGGCGATCCCGGCGAAGAAGCTGCCGACCTCCCCGTCCACCGGCTCCGGCTCCGGCAGTCCGGCGGCGGGGCCGAGGTAGTCGACGTACTCCGGAAGGACGGCAAGGTCCGCGCCGCCGGCGGCGGCGCGTTCCAGCAGGACCTCGGCGGCGGCCAGGTTGGCCTTGCGGTCGTCCCGGGCGTTCAGCTGGCAGACGGCGACACGCATGACCACAGGGTACGGCGGGAGGTGCCGGCGTGGACAGCGTCAGCGGCGGTCGGGGGCCAGGGCACCGACAGCACCTGTACGACCGGCAGCGGGACGCTGGGGAGCCGCGACACCGTGGACAGGGCGATCGGGTCGGCGCGACGGAACGCTTCCCGTCGGACCCAGCCGCGGTCAGCGTGACGACAGCGGCGAAGCGGCCCGGCTGACGATGGTGACGGTCCCCCGGTCGGGGCGAATGGGACCGCCGAACGCGATCACGCCGGCCGCGTCAGGATTGAGCGGCCGGCGTGACACGGGGAGGATCAGGCCGACTTCTCCTCGCGGTCCCGCCGGGCACGGCGCCCGGTGAACTCGCGCGGAACGATCGTCGGGTTGACGTTTTCCAGGACCACCTCGCGGGTGATCAACACCCGGGCGGCGTCGGGGTTGCTGGGCACCTCGAACATCGCGGAGAGCAGAACCTCCTCGATGATGGCGCGCAGACCACGGGCACCGGTGCCCCGCAGCATCGCCTGATCGGCGATCGCCTCCAGTGCCGGCTCGTCGAACTCCAGCTCGACCCCGTCCAGCTCGAACAGGCGCTGGTATTGCCGGACCAGCGCGTTGCGCGGCTCGGTGAGGATGCGAACCAGGGCGCTGCGGTCAAGGCTGCGCACGTTGGTGATCACCGGCAGCCGGCCCACGAACTCGGGGATCAACCCGAACTTGAGCATGTCTTCCGGCATGACCTGGCTGAAGATGTCGTCGGTCGACCGATCAGACACCGACCGGAGCCGGGCACCGAAGCCGGTGCCGCCCTGCCCGGTGCGGGACTCGATGATCTGATCCAGGCCAGCGAACGCACCGCCGCAGATGAACAGCACGTTGGTGGTGTCGATCTGGATGAACTCCTGGTGCGGGTGCTTACGACCACCCTGCGGCGGGACGTTCGCCACCGTGCCCTCGAGCATCTTGAGCAGAGCCTGCTGCACGCCCTCGCCGGAGACGTCGCGCGTGATCGACGGATTCTCCGACTTGCGGGCGATCTTGTCGACCTCGTCGATGTAGATGATGCCGGTCTCGGCGCGCTTGATGTCGTAGTCCGCGGCCTGGATCAGCTTGAGGAGGATGTTTTCCACGTCCTCGCCGACGTAACCCGCCTCGGTCAACGCCGTGGCGTCGGCGATGGCGAACGGGACGTTCAACATACGGGCGAGGGTCTGCGCCAGGTGGGTCTTGCCGCACCCCGTCGGACCGAGCAGCAGGATGTTGGACTTCGCCAGCTCGACGGCATCATTGCCGGAGCCTGGCGCGTTGGCCGCCTCGGCCTGGATCCGCTTGTAGTGGTTGTAGACCGCGACCGCGAGCGCCTTCTTGGCCTGATCCTGCCCCACGACGTAGTTGTCGAGGAACTGGCAGATCTCCATCGGCTTGGGAAGCTCTTCCCACTTCACCTCGCCGGACTCGGCCAGCTCCTCTTCGATGATCTCGTTACAGAGATCGATGCACTCGTCGCAGATGTAGACCCCTGGGCCCGCGATGAGCTTCTTGACCTGCTTCTGCGACTTGCCGCAGAAGGAGCATTTCAGTAGGTCGCCGCCGTCACCGATCCGTGCCACCTACGTTCTCCCTGCACTCATCGGCCGGAGACCCGGCCCTGACCTGCGGACGCTGCGCGCCGTCCGGCTTGGTTCGCCCCGCCGGTCGACCGGCGAAGCGGTACGGACCCGACGTTACCCGCTGGCGGGGCATTCTCCGACCCCCAAAACGGGTGTGTCAGAGGTCGGCCGGGAACGAAAGCCCCGGCCAACCTCTGACCCGGTACTGCTCAGCTAGCGGCCTGGGCGGCCAGCAAGCCCTTCTTGCGGCTGGTCAGGATCGTGTCGACCAGCCCGTACTCCTTGGACTCCTCGGCCGTCATGATCTTGTCACGGTCGATGTCCTTGCGCACCTGCTCGATCGGGCGGTTGCAGTGGCGGGACAGCATGTCCTCCAGCTGCGTACGCATCCGCAGGATCTCCCGGGCCTGGATCTCGATGTCCGAGCCCTGCCCGTAGCCGCCCTCGGTGGCCGGCTGGTGGATGATGATCCGCGAGTTCGGAAGCGCCATCCGCTTACCGGCGGTGCCCGCGGACAGCAGCACCGCAGCCGCGCTGGCGGCCTGGCCGAGGCAGACCGTCTGGATGTCCGGACGGACGTACTGCATGGTGTCGTAGATCGCCGTCATCGCGGTGAACGAGCCACCCGGCGAGTTGATGTACATGATGATGTCGCGGTCCGGATCGGTGCCCTCGAGCGTCAGCAGCTGGGCCATCACGTCGTTGGCCGACGCGTCGTCCACCTGGACGCCGAGGAAGATGATCCGGTCCTCGAAGAGCTTGTTGTACGGGTTCGACTCCTTGACCCCGTACGACGTGCGCTCGACGAACGACGGCAGCACGTAGCGGTTGTGCACGGCCGCGAACTGGGGCGGCAGGCTCAGATCGGTCATCGTCAGCTCCTCAGCTCAGGGTCCCGGCGCCATCCGGAACCTGTGCGGCCCCGATGATCACCTTGTCGATGAAGCCGTAGTCCATGGCCTCCTGGGCGGTGAACCAACGGTCCCGGTCCGAGTCCGCCTCGATCTGCGACTGGTCTTGGCCGGTGTGGTGCGCGACCCGCTCCTGGAACATCCGCTTCGTGTAGAGCATCTGCTCCGCCTGGATGGCGATGTCGGACGCCGTGCCGCCCAGGCCACCGGACGGCTGGTGCATCATGATCCGGGCGTGGGGCAGGGCGTAGCGCTTGCCCTTGGTGCCCGCGCAGAGCAGCAGCTGACCCATCGAGGCAGCCATGCCCATCGCCACCGTCGACACGTCGTTGTCGATGAACTGCATGGTGTCGTAGATCGCCATGCCGGAGTAGACCGAGCCACCCGGCGAGTTGATCCACAGGTTGATGTCGCGGTCCGGGTCCTCCGCGGCGAGCAGCAGCAGCTGCGCGCAGATGCGGTTGGCGACCTGGTCGGTCACCTCACTGCCCAGGAAGATGATGCGCTCCTTGAGCAACCGGTTGTAGACCGAGTCGTCGAGGTTGCCAATGGAGTCGCCACCGCGCGCTTCAATCGCCCGGAGCGACTTCTTGGGGATGTGCATGTCGGTCATGGCAGCCCTTCGCTCTCCGTACCGTCTTTCCCGACACTAACCGCTGTGCGGGGCGGCAGAGTCCCGGTCGGGGCACTGTTCGCTCTCAGCGCAGCTGTGTCGGGCGTACCCGCGGCGCGGGCTTCCGGGCCGTACCCCGGAAAGGGAAACGGCCGCCATCCACCGCGCAGCGGCGGACGGCGGCCGCACCCGACGATCAGTGGTTGTGCTCGGCCTCGTTGGCGGCGCGCAGCGCGTCGAGGCTGACGGGGTTGCCGGCCTCGTCCTTGATCGTGATGCGCTCCATGACAGCGGCGAGCGCCTTGCCCCGCCGCACGTCGCCGAAGACCGCAGCGGCCGCGCCGGAGCGCACCAGCTGGTCGTAGTACTGCTGGGGAGCCATCCCGGCGCGCTGCGCCCGGTGCACGATCTCGTGACCGAACTCGTCGTCGGAGACCTGGACGTCCTCGGCGTCGGCCAGCGTGTCCAGCAGGAGCTGGACCTTGACGCCCTCGGTCGCCGCCTCGGTCAGCTCGGCGTCGATCTGCTCCTCGGTCTTGTCCTCGGCCGCGAGGTATTCCTCCATGGAGGCGCCGATCCGCTCGAGCTGGTCGACCATCGCCTGCTTGCGGCTCTCGACCTCCTCGCGGACGACACCCTCCGGGGCCGGGATCTCGGCGGCCTCGACGAGCTGCGCCAGGGCCTTGTCCCGAGCGGCGTAGATCTGCTCGACCTGCTTGCCCTGGGTGACCCGCGCCCGCAGGTCGCCGCGCAGCTCCTCGATGGTGTCGAACTCGCTCGCCATCTGGGCGAACTCGTCGTTCAGCTCGGGCAGCTCCTTCTCCTTGACCGTGCGAACGGTCACCGCCACGTCGGCGTCGCGACCGGCGAAGTCGCCGCCGACCAGCTGCGTGGTGAAGGTGGTTTCCTCGCCGGCGGAGAGGCCGACCACTGCCTCGTCCAGGCCCGGCAGGAGCTGCTTGCTGCCCACCTCGTGGGAGATGTTGCTCGCCTGGCCGCCCGGCACGTCCTCGCCGTCGACGGTGGCGTTCAGGTCGATCTGGACGAAGTCACCCTCGGCGGCGGCCCGCTCGACGGTCTTGAGGGTCGCGAAGCGCTCCCGCAGGTTCTTCACCTGCTCGTCGATCTCGCTGTCGTCGATCTGCAGCTCGTCAACGGTCACCTCGATGGCGCTCGTGTCCGGGATGGTGATCTCGGGCCGGACGTCGACCTCGGCGGTGAAGTTCAGCGAGTCACCATCGTTGAACTCGGTGATCTCGACCTCGGGGCGCCCCAGCGTCTTGAGGTCGTGCTCACGCACGGCGGCGAGGATGTTCTCCGGGATGGCCTCCTGGACCGCCTCGTTGAGGACGGTGCCCCGGCCCACCCGCTGGTCGATCACCGCGGTCGGCACCTTGCCCCGGCGGAAGCCCGGGACCTGGACCTGCGAACCGATCTCCCGGTACGCCTTCTTGAGGCTCGGCTCGAGCTCGACGAACGGCACCTCGATGGCGAGCCGCACGCGCGTCGGGCTCAGAGTCTCGACGGTGCTCTTCACAGGCGTACTCCTTGACGGATCTCAGTTGAGTCTGGGCGTGATTCAGCCCATCGAGTGTAGGCGAGCCGGCCTGACGCTCCGGCATCGCCCGGGGACCGCACTGGGCGGCACCCGGGGCGGCCCGGCCGCGGACGACAGTCGGGGTGGCGGGATTTGAACCCACGGCCCCTCGCTCCCAAAGCGAGTGCGCTACCAAGCTGCGCCACACCCCGTGGCGACGAGCAGTCTATGCCGTCGCCGCGCCTCAGGCGGTGCCGGGGCATCCCCCACCCGGACACATCCCCCAAACCCGCCGAATCGCCCACACTGCCGAGCGCGGAGGTGCCCGCCGCCCGGCCGTCGCCCAAGATCCGCACAACTTCCGGGTTGTAGTGGCCTCAGGGCGTGCGGAGACCACAACATCCCTGATGTTGTGCGGATCTTCGGGGCTGCCACGCGGCGCCGGGACGACGCGGCGCCGGCAGGCGGTGGCGTGGCTACGCGGCGGGCACAGCCATTGGGTACGCTGTCGGCGCGACCCGCTCAGGTGGGTGCACGCGGGCGTAGCTCAATGGTAGAGCTTCAGTCTTCCAAACTGACTACGCGGGTTCGATTCCCGTCGCCCGCTCCACAGCCCTCCGACCCAGGCCAGAGGCTGTCCCCCGGGGACATCGGCTCGGCCTGGAGGACGTCCAGCCATGATCCTCCCGAAGGTGCGGGACCCGCGCTTCATCACGCTTCGCCGCGGTGGGAGCCTCACCGATCCGGATCACCACCTCCTCGCCCTGTGGGCCGCGTCCTGCGCGGAGCACGTCCTGCACCTGTTCGAGTCGGTTCGGCCGGACGACCCTCGACCGCGGGAAGCGATCGAGCACGCCCGCGCCTGGGTGCGGGGTGAGGTCACGATGACGCAGGCCCGCTCGGCGGGCGGGCACGCCATGGGCGCGGCCAGGGACCTGCGCGGGGCGGCACGGCACGCCGCGTACGCCGCCGGTCAGGCGGGGGTCGTCGCACACGTCGCCGCGCACGAACTGGGTGCGGCCGCATATGCGATCAAAGCCGCACGCGCCGCCGCGCCGGCCGGCGACAGCGATGCCGCGGGGCGACTCGAGTGCCGGTGGCAGCGTGCACAGCTCCCGGAGGCGATCCGCGAGCTGGTGCTCGACGACCAGCGGCTGCGCAACGACATCTGCTGGTCGGTCTTCGACTGCTGAATGGGGCGCCAGCCCACCTCACCGCTCACCAGCCCGTACCCCAGGCGTTCGATGTCCGCCGATACGGCTCCTGCGCGACCGGTGGCGGATGGCCGAGACTGTGGCGATGTCGCACAAGGGTGAGGGCGCTCCGCGCAGGCAGGTCGTTCTTGCCGCTCTGCTCGTCGTCGCCGGCGTGCTCGTCCTCTTCGTCCCGGGGGGCGACGAGGGCAGGGTCCTCGTCGCCCTCAGCGAAGGTCACGGACTGACGGCCGTGGACGTGATCGGCGCGGCGCTGCTGACGGTGGGCGGCACCTGGCTGGAGGTGCTCGTGGTACGACGCCTGCCGCACCTCGCCCTGCCCCCACGGGCCCTGTTCGCACTCGGGCTGCTGGCCGGCCTCGGCGTGGGACTCCTGATCGCCTCGGTCTTCTCGGGGTTTTTCTGGTGGTGGGCCGTCGGCGCCAGCACGCTTGGCGTCGCCGTCGCCGTCCTCGTTCCCCTCACGGCGCGCCGGTGAGGCCGGCGCGCCCCGGATCACCCCGTACGCGTCACGAGGCGCGCGGCAACGCGAGCCAGTCCTGCCAGGCGATGTCGCGGCCCAGATAACGGGGCTGCCGGAAGGGCCAGTCCGCGGCGATCCACTGCGGCACCAGCGCGTCGAGTGCGCGCTCCGCCTCGCCGCCGACGAGGTCGTCCACCACCCACCAGGAAACCTCGCCGTCCGAGCCGGTGCGCTCGGGCGGATCGACGTAGACGCAGCCCAGGATCGCCGTCTCGTCCGCGTCCAGCAGCGCGTAGTTGAACGACTGGTGCGCGGCTATCTCGACCTCGTGTCGCAGCAGGTCGATGCGGTCCTCTTCGTAGGTCATCTTCTCGTTCGGCCACGCCCAGGCCGGACCGAAGATCTCCCACAGGCGCTCCCGGGAGCCCATCACCGCGGGGTAGTCGAGCGCCGTGTCCGCTTCCCGGATCGGCCGCAGGTGAAGCGTGGTGCCGGGCACGGGCACGTGGATGGGGTGGACGAAATCGTCGGGCAGCCAGCTCATGGGCGCTGACGCTACAACCGCACGACACCGGATGATCCCGGCGGCGGGCCTTGACGCACAGCAAGGCCCAGGTGAGCCACACGGTCGCGGCACCTGGACCCACTCGGCTCAGCCGAGTTGCCGTGTCACTTCAGGTGAAACCGTTCGTCGACGGCGAGGGCCGCCAGCTGCGGCACGGAGAACGGCAGCTTCGTCAACGCCGGCCGGCTCTCGTCCAGCCGCACGCTCTGCGCCACGAAGACCACCACGCCGTCCGGGTGCCGGTACGCCGACCACTGGTCCAGCCGATCGTCGTCGCTCGGCCGGACCACCACGCCGACCCGCGTCGCACCGACGGTCTCGACCTGGCACTCGCCCCTCATGCCCCAGAACTTCTGGGCCAGGTCGCACGGCTCGGCCGGCAGCGGGTTGGGGGCGTCGTGCACCTCGACGATCACGCGCCCGGTGCCCTTGCCCTGGGCCACGGCCACCGAGGTCAGGTAGCTCCACACGTCGATGCCGTCCACCTCGGCCTCGAACTGCGCCTGCTGGGTCCGCAGAGTCGGATCGGACTGGCCCGGTGGATCCTCCGGTGCGGTGAAGCCGGCGGGCACGATCGAGACAGCCTCCCTGAGCAGGTGGATTCCCTGCTCGTACTTGGACCCGGCTCGTGCGGTCCGGTCCTCCTGCGGTCGACCGTCGGGCCCGGTCGGTCACGCCTGCTTGGTGTCCCCCGACGCGTCCGGAGATGCCAGTGGCCCGTTGCCCGCCGGCTGGTAGAGGCGGCCGTCCGGAGTGGTGACGGCCGCGAAGCCGGTGACCGCCAGCACGACAGCCGCCGATCCGAGGGACGCCCACACCGCTCGGCGGCGGAAGCACCTCGTGCCGGGAGATCCGGTTCCAGACCCGGTAGAGCTTGACGAACGCGGTCTGGACCAGGTCTTCGGCGCGGTGCCAGTCGCCGCACAACAGGTACGCGGTGCCGCGCATGGCACCGGACCGTGCCGCGAAGTACTCGGCGAACGCCTTGTCGCGATCGCTCATTTAGGCCTCCGATCCCCGTTTCGAGGTAGTCACGCGGGGTCCGGCCCGCCGGGTTGCTCCGAACTCGCGGACATGTCACCCGATCAACGCCGAACGACGTCCGGAGGCTACAACCGACGCATCACCTTGACAGGTGTCGATCTATGCACTGGTGTAAGGACCAGGTACATCGATGTCCGTCAGGAGGGCACATGATCGTCCGACGACGGTGGACAGCTGCCGCCACCACAGCGATCCTGTTCAGCGCAGTGCTGTCCCACCCCGCTCCGGGAACCGCGGCACCCGCCGATTCCGCACCACCGATCACCCTGAGCGCCACCGAGACCGCCCTGGTCCGGGTGCAACTACGTGACCAGGCACAGCTCGACCGGCTCGTCGCCACCGGCGCGGACCTCGCCAACCGGCCCCGGGCGCGGGACGGGCGAATCCTCGCCGACCTCGTGCTCAGCGGCACGCAGCTCGCCGAGCTGACCGCCCAGGGCGCGAAGGCCGTACAGGTCGTGCAGCGCGCCGGGGACGGCAGCCGGCATCATGCCGAGAGCGTTCGCGCGGCGCAGGCCCGCACCGCCGCCGGGCTGCGCGCTCCGGCCGCCGGCCAGCGGACCACCGCCGCCGCGGCGGTGGACACCCTCCAGGTGCAGCAGGCGTACTGGTGGACCACAAGCGGCCAGACGTTCCTCCAGGCCCAGGTGGCCACCACCGCCACCGACGACCCGGACGTGGAGATCACCGTCAGTTGGCGGACGGCGGACGGCGCCACCGGGTCGTTCCCGCTGTACCGGTTCGAGGACTCCGGCGAGTACCAGTACCACTACAACCTTCCCCAGCCGGTGCCGAACCGGCCGGTCCAGTTGACCGCCAGCTCCAGCCTCGGCGGGGTCAGCCGCGTGGTCACGCCGACGTTCTGGCCCAACACCACCCCGCCGCCCCTGCCGGCCGGTTACCAGAAGGACTTCATCGACGCGTACCTGACGCCGACCGACATCCAGGCTCGGGTCAAGCGGCTGGCCCGCCAGTACCGGGATCTGGTGGACGTCATCGACCTACCGAACAAGACCCAGGGATACCGGCGCAACGCCGTCGCGTACCTGGGTGACCCGGCCGTGGCGGCCGTGGTGGTCGAGTCGGTCCGCTTCGGCGACCAGGGCATGAACGGCGTGCAGGTGCGGACGGTCGACCCGGGCCGGCGCAACCGACCGCTGACCGTCCGTTACCGCGATCGCGTGCTGACCGTGTCGCTGGCCACCGACACCGCCGGCAAGGCGGTGAGCACCACCGACGAGGTCGCCGCGGCGATCAACGCCCGCCAACCGAACCGCTTCCGGGCCACCGTCGAGGACGGCTCGACCGGGCTGCCCATGCCGGTCGCCGGTCCGGCCCGGCTCGACGACGGGTTGCAGGGCACTGAGGTGCCGGCACGGCCGTGGACGGTGCAGGCGCTGCGCCTCGGCGTACACCGTGACGGCTCCCGGGTCGGGGTGCTCGCCTACTCCCAGGAACACGCCCGGGAGTGGGCCACGCCGCTGGTGACGCTGGAGTTCGCCGAGCGGATGCTGGCCAACGCCCGGACCGACCCGGCCACCCGCGAGCTGCTGGAGCAGGTCGACATCTTCGTCATCCCGACGGTCAACCCCGACGGCGCGAACTATTCGTTCAACGACTTCAACATGCAGCGCAAGAACCTGGTCAACCACTGCACCGGGGCGGCCCGCGACCCGAAGTACCGCACCTCGTGGGGCGTCGACATCAACCGCAACTACACCGTCGGGTCGTACTTCGACGGCTACGTGGGCGCCAGCGCCAACTGCCTCTCCGGCACCTACGCGGGCACCGCCGAGCTGTCCGAGGCGGAGAGCAGCAACGTGATCGCGCTCGCCCAGGCCCACTCGAACATCAAGTTCGCGATGAACGTGCACTCCTACGGCGGGTACTTCATGTGGCCGCCGGGGGCGTACCGGGCCGACGGCCGGGTCACCCTGCCGCGACCGTCGATCGACGAGTCGACGCTGTTCCTCAACAGCGCCCGGCGGATCGTCGGCGCCATCGCGCAGGAACGCGGCACCGTCACCTGGCCGTCGCAGACCGGGCCGGTCGCCGACGTGCTCTACTCCGCCGCCGGCAACTCGGCGGACCAGCTCTACTACGAGCTGGGCATCTTCGCCTGGGACTTCGAGGTCGGCAACGACCGGTGGAACCCGGCGACCAACCAGTGGGAGGGCGTCGGCTTCCAGCCGCCGTTCGACGAGGCACACGGCGAGTCCCAGGAGTACGCCGGCGGACTGGTGGAAATGGTCCGGGTGGCCCGCGACTACGCGGCGGCCCAGCCCGCCGCCTGATCTCCCGGGCGGTGCCGTGCCCGCACGCCGGGCACGGCACCGCCCGCCGACATTTCATCCGTTTCCGCCCAACGGCTCGCGGGTAGGGCTTGTTCATGGACACGAACACCACGGCCCACCTGATTGGCGGCCCCCGCGACGGCAGCACCCACGACACCGGCGGCGACGCGCTCGTCGAGCTGGAGATCGACGGCATGATGCACCGCTACATCAAGACCACCAAGCAGCACGACGACGGCCAGCCGCTCTACAACTACGACGGGATGGTGGCCCCCGACGGCGGCGAGCCCGGCGTCGAGGACCCGGCCGCCCGGGTCGTCTCGCCCCGCGCCGACGCCGAAGGGCACGGCGGCACCCACTGACCGCAACGCCGAGCGGATCGAGCCGCCCCGAACGGGGCACCAGTCGAACCGGCCGGCCACGGATGAACCGTGGCCGGCCGGGTAAGCAGCAGCCTTGCCTGGTGGGGAGACGACCGGCGTCGCGGCGTGCCGCGACCGGGCGTACGGGCGGGCGGCACAGAGCCGACCCGCCCGTACGCGCCCGTGATCAGTTCGAGGAGATCCAGTTCCAGGCCGAGACGACCCACTCGGTCTGCTGGAGCCAGGCCACGCCGAGGCCGACGAGGAACACCGCCGTCGCCAGGTGGGCGCCGCGCGCACCGCGCCGGACCCGACCGAGTTGCCGCTCCAACACCACCCGGCCGACCAACCGGAACAGGGCGAACAGGCCGACCGCCACCAGCAGGCTGAGCACCAGCACCAGCAGCGGACCGCTCAGGTCACCCTGGCCGGAGAGCGCCCAGATCCCCCAGCAGACGAACGCGAACAGCCCGGCCGCGGCGCTCCACTCACCGCCACGCCGGAGCTGCGACATCCGCGAGCTCAGCGACCGGCGCGGGGCCGGCTCGCCGGGCCAGCCGGTGCCGGTCGGCTCCTGCTCCACCACCGGGAACGGCTCGGTCCGCGGGCTGCGCGGCTGGCCCACCGGGGCCACACCCCGGCGGAACCCGTCGCGCTGCGGCGGCACCCCGACGCCGGCCTGCGGTGGCACCTCCACGGTCCGCTCCGCCCACGGCTGCGTCTGGTCTGCCATCTTGTCCTCCCCCTGACCGACGGCAACAACACCGCCTGATTCCGAGGGTAGCCAGCCGGCAAACCGGTCGCCGACCCCGCCCGAGACGCCGGCCGACGCGACAGTGCCGAATCCCACCCCGGGCAGGGTACGGTCGGCTGATGGGTGACCCCGACCGACGACGGCGACGGCTACGCCACCACCCCGACTCGGAGCCGGCTGGGCGCAGTGCCGACAGCCCGACGGTCAGCACCCCCGGGGTGCATGACGGTGACGACCCGCCGCCGCGCCGCCGAGGCCCGGGTGGCGACGAGCGCGACGGCGAGCGGGGGCTGCGGGGGCTGGTCGGCTCCGGCTCGTCCCAGGTGGGCCTGAGCGCCGCGCTGCGGGCCCGGGACGCCGCCCGGCCCACCGACGAGGATCTGGCCGAGGCGGAAGCCCGGGTGGTTGTCGTCCGCCGAAACTGGGTGCCCCGCGAGGAGTTGCCCCGCTCGCCGCGCTGACCTCAGGGCAGGACGGGCAGCTGCCGGGTCCGCTCATACTCGGCGACCTGGTTGATCCGACGGGCATGCCGCTCGTTGCCGGAGAACGGCGTGTTCAGGAACGCCTCGACGATGCCGGTGGCCTCGTCCAACGTGTGCTGCCGGGCACCGA
Source organism: Micromonospora sp. C81 (assembly GCF_018070425.1). Taxonomy (NCBI): domain Bacteria; kingdom Bacillati; phylum Actinomycetota; class Actinomycetes; order Micromonosporales; family Micromonosporaceae; genus Micromonospora; species Micromonospora sp. C81. The sequence continues at coordinate 50,904 of NZ_JAGPXS010000029.1, read as the reverse complement.
TCGCGACGACGTTCGCATCGTTGTGCTGGCGCGCCAACTGAGCGGTCTCGACGCTCCAGGCCAGCGCGGCGCGGACGCCGGCGACCTTGTTGGCGGCGATCTGCTCGCCGTTGCCGGACCCACCGATGACCACGCCGAGGCCTGTCTCGTCGGCCACCACCTGGTCGCCGGTGTGCAGGCAGAACGTCGGGTAGTCGTCGTCCGGGTCGTAGCTGTGCGGGCCGACGTCGACGACGTCGTACCCCTGCTTGGCCAGGTGGTTGGCCAGGTGCACCTTCAACTCGAAACCGGCGTGGTCGGATCCCAGGTAGACGCGCATACCGGGCAGTCTGTCAGGCCGCGCTCTCCGACGTCGCGGGGGCGGCGTCGGAGAGCCGGGTTCGTCACACGGTCGTGCCGGGGAACGCTCAGCGCGGCAGCTCGGCGACGACCAGACCGCCCCGCGCCTTCGGGGTGAACCAGGTGCTCTTGCGGGGCATCTTCTCCCGAGCGAGGTTCACCGCGACGAAGTCGGCAACGGTCACCGGCGCGATGAGGATGGCCAGCTCGGCCCGCCCGGCGTCGACCTCACCGGTGAGCCAGCTCGCCGGGTAGTCACCGCCGACGTAGGTGATCCTCTTGTCGCCCGGGTCCAGGCCGAGCGCGTCGCGCAGCAGCAGCCGCTCGACCAGGGCGTGGTCCAGGTTTTCCAGGCGGGCGGAGGCCGTCGCCGGCAGGCGCACCGCGTACCCCTGGCCGTCGAGGCGGAGGTGCACGGTGCCGCCACCCTGCGGGACCTCGACCGGGCCGTCGATCGGCTCGACCTCGGCGCCCGCGGCCCGCAGCCGGTCGAGCAGCTCGGCTGGTGTGGTGGTCAGCTCGCTGACCAGTCGGTTGTACGGCTGGATGGCCACCGACGCGGGGGTGGTGACCACGGCCAGGAAGCGCGACAGCCCGCCGGTCTGGGCAGCCAGGCTGCGGTGGTTGCCGTCCGCGACGACCAGCTCCCCGCCGCCGGCGAGGGCGGTCAACGCGGCCTGCTCCGGCCCGGGGCCGAGCAGCCAGATGGCGTGCGTGCGCCCCGCCTGGTCGGTGTCCGTCGCGGCGGGCGCGCCGGACATCTCGGTCGCCGACGCGAGCGCGGCGTGCAGCTCGTCGCCGCGCCCGGTCTGGAGCAGGAGTACGGGTGAGAGCAGGTGACCGAGCGCCTCGGCCAGTGCCACCCGCTCGCGCACCTTGGCGATGAAGACGTCCTCGTTGCGGATGACCAGACCGGGCTCGTCGGCCCGGGTGGAGATCTGGTCGGTGTCCACCATCGCGAACAGCCCGTACGCGGGTTCCTCGCCGGGTGCGGTGATCCGGTAGAGCACCACCACCTGCTCGGCGGGGGTGTAGCTGCCGTCCGCCTTGGCCTCGGCGAGGCGCGCGACCGCATCCGGCAATGCGTCCAGGAACGACCTGCCCAGGCTCTGCGGGGCTCGGTGCGGCATCTCGATGCCGAGGGCACTGTGCGGGTTCGCCTCGATGATCGCGGTGATTTCCGCGTCGTCGGCGAACTCGTCGTAGTTCTGCGCGCCGGTGCCACCAGTGGTGACCCACGCCCGGGAGATCGGATGCACGACCGTCATACCCACTGACGCTACCGGCGACGGTGTCGCCGTCGACGGGGGACCCGCGGGGGTCCACCAGATGAAAGCGCCAGGCCGGCGGAGTGGTCAGCCGGTGCGGTCGGACGCGCCCCGGCGGTGCCTGCCTGCGGTTGCCGGCCCGCCGTTGCCCCGCCGGCCGTTGCCGACCGGCCCGGTGTTCACGGCGCGACGGGGCGACGCGGGCGGCCCCGGCACGGGCCGCTCGGGCGGCGGCGACGGGACGGGTCGCGGGCTCAGCGGCGGCGTGGGCACCGGACGTGAGGGGGCGGGCGCCGGCGGAGGCGGCGCGGGTTGGGCCGGTGCCGCCGCCGACGGGACGGGCGGCGTCGCGACGGGCGGCGTCGCGACGGGCGGCGCCGGGACCGGCAGCGCCGGCACGGGCGACGCGGTGGACGCCACGAGGTCGGTCGGGCCGGAGTCGACGGCCGACGTCAGAGGGTCGGCCGACGTGGGCGGTGTGAGCCGGGAGGTCACCGGAACCCGGGCCACGCCCACCACGATGGGCGGCGCGAGCAGGTCGACCAGATGGGCGGGTAGGTCCGGACGGACCGCCGGCCAGCGGGAGTCGTCAACGGACCAGTAGGCCGCGCCGGGAGTGTCGATCACCCCCTGCCGGGTCAGCTGATCGTCACCGGACGCACGGTGCTTGGCCATCGGGATTGCCTCCACGAACTGCGGGGTGCGGCCCTGCGGGTCGCTGCGGCGGACATGCAGGCCAACGAGCGCGGCGGTCTCCCGGTGACGGGGCGGGCATCGCCACGACGCGACACGCCGAGCGGGGCGCGCTGCGGAGGTGGTCGGCGATGGAAGGGGCCCCCGGTCGACGCCGGGCGTCGACCGGGGGCCCCTTGGCACACCTCAGTCGAAGATCGGGCCCTGCTCCCGGGTGCGCTTGAGCTCGTAGAAGCCCGGCGTGCCGGCGACCAGCAGGACGCCGTCCCAGAGCCGGCCCGCGGCCTCCCCCTTCGGAGCCGGGGTGATCACCGGGCCGAAGAACGCGACAGGGGTGCCGTCCGGACCGGGCGCGTGGACGACCGGCGTGCCGACGTCCTGCCCGACCGGGCGCATCCCGGCCTCGTGGCTGGCCCGCAGCGCCTCGTCGTAGTCGGTGCTGTCCGCGGCCGCGGCCAGCGCCGGGTCCAGACCGGCGTCGGTCAGCGCGGCGACGTACAGCTCGTGACCCCGCTCCTCCTTGCCGAGGTGGATCCGGGTGCCGAGCGCGGTGTAGAGGGGACGCAGGGCGTCGTTGCCGTACCGCTGCTCGGCGGCGATGCAGACCCGCACCGGGCCCCAGGCGGTCTTCAGGAACTCCTTGTATTCCTCGGGCAGCTCGTCCCGGCCATCGTTGAGCACGGCGAGGCTCATCACGTGGAAACGGATGTCCACGTCACGGACCTGCTCGACCTCAAGCAGCCAGCGGGATGTGATCCACGCCCACGGGCAGGCCGGGTCGAACCACATGTCGGCGGTGACACGATCGGTCACGGTGAGGTCCCTTCGCGACGGGGGGCGCCGGCAGTCCGGCGTCTCAGGGGAATCTTCACCCCGCAGCCCGTCGAGCGGCACCCGAATGAGAGCGTGACCTCGGCCACCGCGGGCTGCTCGTACATGGAAGACTCGGTTCGGGCCGGCCGCCACGAGCGGTTGGCAGACGGGCGCCGCCGGGCGTACGGCGAGATGTTGGGATGGAGACGAACAGTGCCGGGAGTGCGCAACCTGACGCAGGTCGAGGCGACCGAGCGGGCCCGCCTGCTCAATGTGACGGGGTACGACATCAGTCTGGACCTGTCCACCGCCGTGCTGGCGGCGGACGGCCGCACGTTCCGGTCCACGACCGAGGTGCGTTTCCGCTGCTCGGAGCCGGGTGCGAGCACGTTCATCGAGCTGGCCGCCGAGTCGGTGCGTTCCGCGACGCTGAACGGCTCCCCCGTCGACCTCTCCGACTGGTCGGCCGAGAAGGGCCTGGTGCTGTCCTCCCTGGACAGCGACAACACGCTGGTCGTCGACGCCGACTTCGGTTACTCCAACAGCGGCCAGGGTCTGCACCGCACTGTCGACCCGGTGGACGGCGAGACATACCTCTACAGCCAGTTCGAGACGGCCGACGCGCAGCGGGTGTTCGCCTGCTTCGACCAGCCCGACCTGAAGAGCGTCTACACCTGGCACGCCACGGTGCCGACGCACTGGCGGGCCGTGTCCAACATGCCCGTGCAGCGCGAGGAGCCGGCGGGTGAGGGGCTCAAGACCCTGCACTTCACCGTGTCGCCCCGGATGAGCACCTACATCACCGCGATGTGCGCCGGCCCGTACCACGAGGTGCGGGACAGCCACGACGGCATCGACCTGGGGGTGTTCTGCCGCGCGTCGATGGCGCGCTACCTGGACGCCGACGACCTGTTCCTGATCACCAAGCAGGGCTTCGACTTCTTCCACGAGAAGTTCGGCGTGCGCTACCCGCTGCCGAAGTACGACCAGCTCTGGGTGCCCGACTTCAACGCCGGCGCGATGGAGAACTTCGGCTGCGTCACGCACGCCGAGTCGCACTACCTGTTCCGCTCGCAGGTCACCGACTTCGAGTACGAGCAGCGGGCCAACACGATCCTGCACGAGCTGGCCCACATGTGGTTCGGCGACCTGGTCACCATGCGCTGGTGGAACGACCTGTGGCTCAACGAGTCGTTCGCCGAGTGGGCCAGCCACTGGTGCAACACCCACGCCACCCGGTTCACCGAGGCGTGGACGACGTTCCTGTCCATCCGCAAGAACTGGGGCTACCGGCAGGACCAGCTCTCCTCCACGCACCCGGTCTACACCGAGATGCCGGACATGGAGGCCGTCGAGGTCAACTTTGACGGCATCACCTACGCCAAGGGCGCGAGCGTCCTCAAGCAGCTAGTCGCGTACGTGGGTGAGGAGCCGTTCGTCGCCGGGCTGCGGGCCTACTTCGGCAAGCACGCCTGGGGCAACGCCACCTTCGACGACCTGCTCACCGAGCTGGAGGCGGCCTCCGGCCGGGAGCTGCGCAAGTTCGCGGCGCAATGGCTGGAGACCGCGCAGGTCAACACGCTCCGCCCGGAGGTGGCCATCGGCGCGGACGGCACCTACGAGCAGGTGGCGGTCCTCCAGGAGGCCCCGACGGCATACCCGACGCTGCGGACGCACCGCATCGGCGTGGGCCTGTACGACCTCACCGACGGGCGGCTGGTCCGTCGCGAGCGCTACGAGGTGGACGTGACCGGCGAGCGGACCGACCTCGCCGAGCTGCGCGGTGTCCGGGCGGCCGACGTGCTGCTGCTCAACGACGACGACCTGAGCTACACCAAGCTGCGCCTCGACGACCGGTCGATGGCCAACGTGGTGCAGCACATCGGTGGCTTCGAGTCGTCGCTGGCCCGGGCGCTGTGCTGGACCGCCGCGTGGGACATGATCCGCGACGCCGAGCTGTCGGCCCGTGACTACGTGGCGCTCACGCTGAGCGGGCTGCCCGCCGAGACCGACATCAACCTGGTCACCGCCACCCTGCGGCAGGCGACCACCGCGCTCACCCTGTACGCCGACCCGGCCTGGGCGCCGACCGGTTGGGCCGACCTGGCCCGTACCGCCCGGGACGCGCTCGCCAGCGCCGAGCCCGGCAGCGGTTTCCAGCTGGCCTGGGCCCGCGCGTTCGCCTCGGCGGCCCGCTCCGACGAGGACCTGGCGACCCTGCGCGGTTGGCTGGACGACACCGGCATCCCGGCCGGGCTGACCGTGGACACCGAGCTGCGCTGGTCGGTCCTCGCCGCGCTGGTGGCCAACGGCGCGGCCGGTGCCGCCGAGATCGAGGCGGAGCTGGCCGGCGACCGCACCGCGAGCGGTGAGCGGGAGGCCGCGTACGCCCAGGCGTTGTTGCCGACGGCCGAGAACAAGGCCGCCCTTTGGGCGCTGCTGACCGGCCCCGACGCGCTGCCCAACTGGCGGCACCGGGCGCTGTTGCAGGGCTTCGCGCACCCGACGCAGGTGGAGCTGATCGCCCCGTACCGGGAGCGGTACTTCGAGACGGTGGCGCAGGTGTGGGCCACCCGGGACAGCGAGCCGGCGCAGGAGTTCGCCCAGTTGGCATACCCGGCCTACCTGGTGGAGGACGACACGGTGGCGGCCACCGACGCGTGGCTGGCCGGCGACGGGCACCCCGGCCCGCTGCGCCGGCTGGTCGCCGAGGGCCGCGACGGCGTGCTGCGGGCGCTCAAGGCCCGCGCGAAGGACGCCGAGCAGAGCTGATCAGGGGTACGCGGCCCGTGCCGGCGTGGGCGCGAGCCGACGCCGGCACGGGCCGTTATGGTTGCGAAAGGAGGTGGACGTGATGGCACAGCCGATCTACGAGTGGCGACCCCCTGCGCGCGAGTGGCGCGAGCAGGACCTGTCCAACCTTCCCGAGGATGGGAACCGCTACGAGATCATCGACGGGAGCCTGCACGTCACCCCACCACCGGGTTTCGGACACCAGGAACTGGCCGATGAGCTACGGGCAGCCCTGCGAGCGGCGACGCCGACCGGATGGCGGGTGATCCGGGAGGCGGGGCTTCGTGCCGCCGGCAGCAATCTCATTCCTGATGTCACCGTGCTGAAGCCGACGGCCCCTGCGGACGGCACCTGGATCGAAGCAGCGGATGTGGCGCTTGTCGTCGAGGTGGAATCACCGAGCAGCCGTCGGCATGACCGGTTCACCAAGCCTGCGCTCTACGCTGAGGTCGGCATTCCCGCCTACTGGCGGGTCGAGCGCGGCGACTTCGGCCCCGTGATATATCGCTACGAGCTGGTGAAGGGCGTTCACTACAACCTGCTCGGCACGGTCGGCCCAGACGACCCGGTGCAGATCGACGAGCCGTGGCCGATGCGCCTCGACCCCTCCGCCTGGCCCCGTTAAGGTCCGAAAGCCCGGCCCGCTGTTCGCGGGCCGGGCTTCGTCGTACGAGGAGAGGCTCAGCCCTTGCCGGCGTGGCTGGAGAGCTGGTCGAGGCCGTTGATGATGCCGCCGGCCAGGTCACCGCCGCTGAACGCGCCGGCCATCGAGAGCGCGGCCAGCTTGGCGTACGTGTCGGGGATGCGCTTGCGCGCGTACCGGCCGGTGATGATCTCCAGCTGACGCTGGTTGGGCGACACCGCGATCAGCACCGACTTGTCCGGGTCGGCGAGCTGACGGTGCAGCCGCTGGGCGTGCTCCCGGACGGGCTCGTCGAGACCGCCGACGAACACCGAGAAGACCAGGCCGGTGCCCTGGTCGGCAAGGCGCAACGCCTCGTCGATGCGCAGCAGCTGGCGGGTCGAGAAGGGCCCGTCCAGCACCTCGGGCGGATTTTCCGACCCGGCGTGCTTTTCACCAACGGTCACTTGCGCCTCCGGTTCCACCGGCCGGCGCCTCGACGCTGGCCTGCTCAAGCTTGTGGCTGGTCAGCGCGGGCGCCTGCGCCCCCGCCGTCAGCGCGGTGCCGGCCGAGTCGGCCAGCTGCTCCGGGCGGCCCAGGAACCAGACCGGAGTGAAGTCGAAGGGCCGGCCCGGGCGGTAGCGCTTGGCACCACGGCCACCGCCGGTGGCACCACCGCTGCTACCGGCATAGGTGAGGCCGGCGATGACCAGCACCGCAGCCAGCGGGATGCCGACGAAGACCAGCAACGTCTCGGTAACAGACAATCCCAACGCCCCCAGGCGGAAGAAGGACGACCTCGAACAAGCGGGTCGGATGGATGATCATGATGCTGGCCACCCGACGCCGTCACCATTCACGTTAGCGGAGTCGACGGCCCGCCAGATTGCGGGGTGCCGATCCCATCCGTCACTGGAGTTCTCCAGTTGCGCAGCCGTCGCGATGAGCCGCGCGTCGTCGCCGTACCGGCCGGTGAGCAGCACCCCGACGGGCAGGCCGTCGGTGGTGGTGCCGACCGGCAGGGAGACGGAGGGATCGCCGGTGACGTTGAAGATGGCGCAGTAGGGCGAGAAGCGGCGTTGCCGGTCGAAGTCGGCCGCCGGGTCACCATCGGCGGTGAACCAGCCGACGGGCGCCTGCGGCGCGGCCAGGGTGGGACAGAGCAGCACGTCGACCCCGGCGGTGCGACGGGCGCCGAGGCGGACCTGAGCCTGCAACTCGCCGAGGGTGGCGGCCAGCGTGCCGGCGGAGATCTCCGCGCCCCGGGCGCGCATCAGCCGGGTCAACGGCAGCAGCTCCGCCTCCCGCTGCGGCGGCACCGGGGCGAGCGCCAGCACATACCAGAGGATCTCGAACAGCGGCCACACCGCCGGCCCGAGCGGCGGCGGCACCTCGACCACCTCGTGGCCGGCTGCGGTGAGCAGCGCGGCGGCCCGGTCCACGGCGGCCACGCAGTCGGGGTGCACCGGCTCGTCGGCGAGCATCGGCGTGGTGAACCGGCCGATGCGCAGCGGGCCGGGCTCGGCCCGGCGTGCCACGGCCAGATATCCGCCGGGCGGCGCGGGCGGCGACAGGTAGGGCTCGCCGGGGACCGGCACGGCCATCACGTCGAGCAGCGCGGCGACGTCGGCGACGGTCCGCCCGAGCGGGCCGCTGGTGGGCAGGCCGAACGCGCCGGAGCCGAGCGGCCCGCCGGAGACCACGCCACGGCTGGGCTTGTAGCCGACCAGGCCGCAGAGCGACGCCGGGATGCGCAGCGAGCCACCGCCATCGGACCCCTGGGCGACCGGGACCAGCCCGGCAGCCACCGCCGCCGCGGCGCCGCCGCTGGACCCACCAGCGGTGTACGCCAGCTGCCACGGATTGCGGGCCGGCGGCGCGACCCGGCCCTCGGAGTAGAGCGAGCAGCCCAACTCGGAGGTGGTCGTCTTACCGAGGCTGACCAGGCCGGCGGCCTTGATGAACCGGACCACGTCGGCGTCGACCGGCGGGACGAAGTCGACGAAGGCGGCCGAACCGAAGGTGGTGCGCACGCCGGCGGTGAGGGTCAGGTCCTTGATCGCGGTCGGCACACCGTGCAGCGGGCCGCGCGCCTCGACCGGCACGGCGTCGGCGGCGCGTGCGGCCTGCCGGGCGAGGTCCTCGGTGACGGTGACGAACGCGCCCACGGTGTCGCCGAGCGCGGCCACCCGGCCCAGACAATGCTCGACCAGGTCGACGCTGGTCAGCTCGCCGCGGGCGATCGCGGCGGCCTGTTCCAACGCGGTCAGGTCGTGCGGCTCGGCCATCCCCTCATCCTGCCCGCTGGGACGGGCCCCGGGCGTCCGACACACGCCGGACTCCCCACCCACTCGGCCCACCGGCCCACAGATGCGCTCAGCCGCGCAGGAAGCGCTGGGCGTTGGTGGAGAGGAGCTTGTCGCGCTGGGAGTCGGTGAGGAAGTCGGCGTCGCGGACCACCGCGCCGGCCGGGCGTTCCCCCAACGGGTACGGGTAGTCGCTGCCGACCAGCACCCGGTCCTCCCCCATCGTGTCGACCAGCAGCCGCAGCGCGGGCGCCGCGAAGACCACCGAGTCGACACTGAACCGGTCGACGTAGCTGCTGGGCGGGGCGACGGACGCGCCACGGACCAGGTCGCCACGGCGGTGCCAGGCGTTGTCGGCACGGCCCAGCCAGAACGGGAAGCTGCCACCACCGTGTGCGAAGCAGATCCGCAACGTCTCGGGCACCCGGTCGAAGACGCCGCCCAGGATCATCGCCAGCACCGACAGGTGCGTCTCGGCGGGCATCCCGGTGAGCCACCGGGCCATCCAGCGGTCCAGGCGCGGGCCGTCCGGCATGTCCCACGGGTGGACGAAGACGGGTGCGCCCACCTCGGCACAGTGCTGGAGGAAGGTGACCACCCCGGCGTCGTCCAGGTCCCGGTCGCCGACGTGGTTGCCGATCTCCACACCCACGTGCCCGGCGGCCAGGCTGCGATCCAGCTCGGCGCACGCGGCGTCCGGGTCCTGGAGGGGCACCTGGCAGAACGGCACCAGTCGGTCGCCACCGGCGGCGGTGACCTCCAGGGTCAGGTCGTTGAAGATCCGGGCGACCTTCACCGCCTGATCGGCCGGGCGGTCATAGCTGAAGAAGACCGGGGTGGGCGAGACCACCTGCACGTCCACGCCATCGGCGTCCATGTCGGCCAGCCGGCGCGACGCGTCCCAGCACTCGGCTCCGACCGGGCGGAACTCCGTCTCCCCCACCATGATCATGGCGGCTCGCTCGGAGTCGACGCGCAGCCACGGCCAGCCGGACCCACCGCACGCCGCGCCGAGGTCCGGCCACCCCTTCGGTACGACGTGCGTGTGCACGTCGACGACGCCTGCGGGCATCAGCCCTTGCCCGGGTGCAGGGTGCCGCAGTTGGCGCAGGTGCGTGCCTGCTCGTCGGCGTAGAACGCCTGGAACACCGGCGGAAGGTCGGCGGCAATGTCGCGGACCTGCAACTCCACCTCGTGCACCTTGCTGCCGCACTCCGGGCAGTACCACTGGAACGTCTCCAGCGTGCCCTCCTCACGGACCCGCTCGACGACCATGCCGATCGAGCCGGCCTCCGGCCGCTGCGGCGAGTGCGGGGTGTTGCGCGGCAGCATCCACATCTGACCCTCGCGCACGTGCACCGTACGCGGCCCCTCGGGGGTGACCAGGTTGATGTGCATGTTGCCCTTGACCTGGTAGAAGAACTCCTCGTACGGATCCACGTGGAAGTCGGTGCGCTGGTTGGGCCCGCCCACCACCATCACGATGAAGTCGTCCCCGCCGGGGAACATCTCCTTGTTGCCCACCGGCGGCTTCAACAGGTGCTGGTTGTCCGCAATCCACCCGGGAAAGCTGAACGGTTCGGCAATCTCACTCACGACTGACCTCCCGAGGGAAGAAGGGCCACGGCCTGGATCTCGATGAGCAGGTGTGGATGGGGCAACTGGTGCACGGCCACCGTGGTGCGGGTCGGCCCGGACGCGTCGAAGAACTCCGCCCACACCTCGTTGTAACCACCGAAGTCGTTCATGTTGACCAGGTACGACGTCACCTGGACGAGGTCGGTGAGGTCCGCGCCGACGGAGCGCAGCAGATCGCCGATGTTCTCGATCACGGCTCGCGTCTGCACCCGGATGTCGAGGTTGGTCGTGCCGAACTCATCCACCGACACACCCGCGAAGCTGTTGTCCGGCCGCCGCGACGACGTACCCGAGACGAAGACGAACCCACCCGCCACCTTGACGTGCGGAAAGGCCCCCCGAGGCACAGCCTTGCCGGCCACCACCCGCGCGGTCACGACGACGCCCGCAGCGACGCGGTGCCGAGCTTCTCCACGACCGCACGGACGTGCGCGCCGGGACGCAGCGGCACAGCCGCGGTGGCGGCGCCGGCCAGGAAGACCCACCCGGACTCCAGCCGCACACCGTGCCGGCCGGCCAGCCGGATGCCCTCGTCGAGGGCCCGGCGTGGATCGCCGAGGATCGCCGCCGTCGAACCGACCTGCGCCACCCGCCCGTCGACCTCCAGCAGCACACCCAGGTTGTCCAGACCCGCCGGCACCGGCGACCACGGCCCGATCACGAACGCGGCGGCCGAGGTGTTGTCGGCGATCACGTCCGGCAGCGAGAAGCGGAAGTCCGCGTACCGGGAGTCGATCAGCTCGATGGCCGGGGCGACCGCGCGGACGGCGCCGGCGAAGTCGCCGACCGGCTCACCCGGCTCGGGCAGCCGGTCCAGCAGGAACGCCACCTCCGGCTCGACCCGGGGATGGATGTACGCGGCCCGGTCCACCACGCCACCGTCGGGGACCCGCATCGTGTTGGTGAGCCGCCCCCAGATCACCTCGTCCACGCCGACCTGGGCCATCTTCGCCCTGCTGGTCAGCCCCATCTTCAGCCCGACGAGCCGCTCACCGGCGTCCACCCGGCGCTGGAGCAGTGCGGCCTGCACGCCGTACGCGGCATCCACGTCGAGGCCGGTCTCGGCGGCGAGTTGCGGGATCGCGGTGGCCGTGGCCTCTGCCACGCCCAGCTTCTCGGCGATCCCGGCGATGTCCGGTCCGATCATGACTGCTGCTCCTTGCCGGCCAGGTCGAGTGCGACGTCCACGATCATGTCCTCCTGGCCGCCGACCATCCGGCGCCGGCCCAGCTCGACCAGGATCGACCGGACGTCCACGCCGTACCTGGTGGAGGCCCGCTCTGCGTGCCGCAGGAAGCTGGAGTAGACCCCCGCGTACCCCAGGGAGAGCGTTTCCCGGTCCACCTGGACCGGTCGGTCCTGCAACGGGCGGACGATGTCGTCGGCCGCGTCCATCAGCGCGAACACGTCGCAGCCGTGCTTCCAGCCGTGCAACTCGGCGACCGCCACGAAGACCTCCAGCGGTGCGTTGCCGGCGCCCGCGCCCATGCCGGCGAGGGAGGCGTCGACGCGGACGGTCCGGCCGTGGGGTGCGTCCGGGGCGACCGGCGCGGACCCGGTGACCCGACCGTGTTCGACGGCGAGCACGCTGTTGGCGACCCCGAGCGACAGGTTGTGGTGCGCGTGGATGCCGATCTGCGTCTCCGGGGCGAGGACCTGCCGGTACGCGTCGACGCGCTGCGCCACGTCGGACATCAGCAGCCGACCGCCGGAGTCGGTGACGTAGACGCAGTGCGCGCCGTAGGACTCCATGAGCCTGGCCTGAGCGGCGAGCCCGGCCGGATCGTTCATGTGCGACATCATCAGGAACCCGGCGACGTCCATGCCGTTCTCCCGGGCCCAGGAGATGTGCTGGGCGGAGATGTCCGCCTCGGTGCAGTGGGTGGCGATCCGGACGCTTGTCACCCCGAGCGCCTTCGCGGCCTTCAGGTCGGCGATCGTGCCGATGCCCGGCAGCAGCAGCGTGGTCAGCTTCGCCGTGGTGAGCACCTCGGCTGCCGCGGAGATCCACTCGGCGTCGCTGGCCGCGCCGTGGCCGTAGTTCACGCTGGAACCGGCGAGCCCGTCCCCGTGCGCCACCTCGATCGCGGCCACCCCGGCGGCGTCCAGCGCGGCGGCGATGGTGCGGACCTGCTCGACGCTGTACTGGTGGGCGATGGCGTGCATGCCGTCGCGCAGCGTCACGTCCTGGATGTACAGGTCGGTCATGGCGCGGCCACCTCCGAAGAACGCAGGGCGATCAGCCGCTCCGCGGTACGCAGAGCGGCAGAGGTCATGATGTCCAGGTTCCCGGCGTACGCCGGCAGGTAGTGCCCGGCACCGGAGACCTCCAGGAAGACCGACACCTGCAACGCGGTGAGCTGCCGCCCGAGCGTCGGCAGGTACGCCCGCACCCGGTCGAACTGCACGTCCTGCTTGAGCCGGTAGCCGGGGACGTACTCCTGCACCGCCGCCACCATGTCCGCCACGGAGGCGGCGATGGCGTCGGTGTCGGCGTCGGCGTCCGGGCAGAGGCAGTAGACGGTGTCCCGCATGAGCAGTGGCGGGTCCGCCGGGTTCAGCACGATGATCGCCTTGCCCCGCTCGGCCCCACCGACCACCTCGATGGCCCGAGCGGTGGTCTCGGTGAACTCGTCGATGTTGGCCCGGGTGCCCGGCCCGGCCGACCGGGAGGCGATCGAGGCGACGATCTCCCCGTACGCCACCGGGGTGACCCGGCGCACCGCGGCGACGATCGGCACTGTCGCCTGCCCGCCGCAGGTCACCATGTTGACGTTCGACTCGTGCAGGTGCTCGTCGAGGTTGACCGGCGGCACGACGTACGGGCCGAGCGCGGCCGGGGTCAGGTCGACCACCGTGCGGCCGTGCGCGCGCAGCACCTCGTCGTGGTGTCGGTGCGCTCCCGCCGACGTGGCGTCGAAGACCAGCTCGACGTCGGCGAACTCGGGCATCGCCACGAGCCCGTCCACGCCGTCGGCGGTGGTGGCGACGCCGAGCCGGCGAGCGCGCGCCAGGCCGTCGGAGGCCGGGTCGATGCCGGCCATCGCCACCATGCGCAGGCTGTCGCTCAGCCGCAACACCTTGATCATCAGATCGGTGCCGATGTTTCCCGATCCCAGCACCGCCACGTTAGTGGTCACTGGCCGCCCCTGTCGCTGAAGGATGTGCGCACCGAGCCGAGCCCGGAGATCCGTGCCTCGTACGCCGCTCCCGGGGTGACCGGGACCATCGGGCCGAGCGCCCCGGAGAGCACCACGTCCCCGGCGCGCAGCGGGTCACCGGCGCGGGCGAGCGTGCTGGCCAACCAGTGCAGGGCGTGCAGCGGGTTGCCCAGGCAGGCCGCGCCGGCGCCGACCGAGACCGGCTCGCCGGCGTGTTCCAGCACCATTCCGCACAGCCGCAGGTCGACGTCGGCGAGGCGGCGAGGCGTGGTGCCGAGCACGAAGAGCCCGCTGGAGGCGTTGTCGGCGACGGTGTCCACGATGGAGATGTCCCAGCCGGCGATCCGCGAGTCGACGATCTCGATCGCCGGCAGCACGTAGTCCACCGCGCGGATCAGGTCGACAGTGGTGATCTGCGGGTCGGCGAGATCCTTGTCGAGCACGAACGCGATCTCCGCTTCGACCCGCGGCTGGAGCAGCCGGTCGATGGGCACCTCGACCCCGTCGCCGACCGCCATGGCGTCGGTCAGCATGCCGAAGTCCGGTTGGAACACCCCGAAGGTCTCCTGCACCGCCCGGGAGGTCAGCCCGATCTTCGCGCCGACCCGGCGTTCGCCGCGGCCCTGCCAGGCCCGCGCCTGGAGCTGCTGCACGTGGTACGCGGACTCGACGTCGCCCTCCGGCAGCAGCCGGCCCCGAAGTGGTGCACACGGCTTGCCGGTGCTGCGGGCGTCGGCCAGCTCCCGGTTGGCGGCCTCGATGTCAGCTTCCATGCCCGCTCCCTCGCTACGGCTCACGACAGGTCCACGCTCGCTACGGCTCACGACAGGTCCACGCAGACGTTGGTGAGTTCGGAGTAGAAGTTCAGCGAGTGCACGCCGCCCTCCCGGCCGATGCCGGACGCCTTCACCCCGCCGAACGGGGTGCGCAGGTCACGCAGGAACCACGTGTTGACCCACACGATGCCGGCGTCGAGCCGGGCGCCGGCCCGGTGCGCGACGCCCACGTCCCGGGTCCAGACGGTCGCCGCGAGGCCGTACTCGGTGCCGTTCGCGAGCGCGTATGCCTCGTCCTCGGTGTCGAACGGCGCGACGTGCACCACCGGCCCGAAGATCTCCTCGCGGTTGGTGCGCGCCTGCGGGCCGAGCCCGGTGAGCACTGTCGGCTGCACGTACGACCCGCCGTCGCGGGTGTCACCGAAGGTGGGCGTGCCGCCACCGGCGAGCACCTCGGCGCCCTCGGTTCGGGCCAGTTCGTACGCGCCGAGCACCTTCGACCGGTGCTGGTGGGAGATCAGCGGCATGGTGGCGGTGGCTTCGTCGGTCGGCCAGCCGTACGCCAGCTCGCCGGCCCGCTTCGCCAGCCGGGCCGTGAACTCCTCGAAGACCGGGCGCTGCACGTAGATGCGTTCGGTGCAGAGGCACACCTGCCCGCCGTTGGTGAAGCTGGATCGCACCGAGCCGGCCACGGCGGCGTCCAGGTCGGCGTCGGCGAAGACCAGGCCGGCGTTCTTGCCGCCCAGCTCGAAGCTGACCGCCTTCACGCCGTCGGCGGCGGCCCGCATGATCGCGCCGCCGGTGGCCGACTCGCCGGTGAAGGTGATCGCGTCCACGCCGGGGTGGCGGGTGAGGAACTCACCCGCCGAGTCCGGCCCGAACCCGTGCACCAGGTTGAACACCCCGGCCGGTACGCCCGCGGCGGCCATCACCTCGGCGAGCACCGTCGCCGAGGCGGGTGTCTCCTCGCTGGGCTTGACCACCACGGCGTTGCCGCAGGCCAGCGCCGGGGCGACCTTCCAGGTGAGCAGCAGCAGCGGCAGGTTCCACGGCACGATGACCGCGACCACGCCGACCGGCTTGCGCAGCGCGTAGTTGAGCGCCCGGCCACCGGTCGGGGTGACCGTCGTGAACGACTCGGTGGGCGCGGTCGCCACGATCTCCGCGAACGCCCGGAAGTTCGCCGCACCACGAGGAATGTCCAGCGTGCGGGCCTGGGCGATGGACTTGCCGGTGTCGGCGACCTCGGCGGTGACCAGATCGTCGAAGCGGCGCTCCAACTCGTCGGCGACCCGGCGCAGCACCTCGGCGCGTTCCCGTTCGCCCATCCGGCCCCACGGCCCGCGCAGCGCCGCCCGGGCGGCGGCCACCGCATCGTCCACGGTGGACTCCGACGCCTCGTCCACCTCGAAGACCTGGTCCCCGGTGACCGGGCTGGCCTTGGTGAACGTCGACCCGCCGTCGACGAACTCGCCGGCGACGAAGTTGCGCAACCGCTGCGGGCCACCCGGCGCGTGGCCGGCCATCAGTCGCGGGTCCCACAGGCCGGTCATTCCTGCCTCCCTCGGCTCAGTGCCGCGCCGATCGCGCCGACCAGCAGCAACGCGGCCCCGCCGACGACCGCCCCCAGCACCCGGTGCTGTCGGCGCACCCGGCGGCGCACCTCCGCGTACGGGGTGGTGGAGAACGACACCAGCTCGTACTGCGAAACGTACCGGCCGGGGAGGGCTCGCTCCAGGGCGTGCTCCACCCGCCGCCGCGTCTGGAAGACCGGGGAGGCGACCTTGTCCCGCATCTCCACGAAGTTGGTCAGCGCCATCGTGGCGATGGCCTCGGCGTTCTCCTGCCGGCGTCGCTGAAAGAGGGGCAGCGCCGCCAGCCAGTCGTCGGCGCACTCGTCCAGGCAGCGGTCCAACTCGACCACGTCCTCGAAGGCGCAGTTCGCGCCCTGCCCGTAGAAGGGCACGATCGCGTGCGCAGCGTCACCGAGCAGGCCGACGCTCCCGTTGACCTGCCAGGGCGTGCAGCGAACAGTGCCGAGCACGCCCACGGGGTTGTGCTGGTAGTCGTCGACGAGGTTCGGGGCCAGCGGGATGACGTCCGGGTAGTGCTCGGCGAAGTGCCGCTCGATTTCGGCCGGGCTGGTCAGCGAGGCGAAGCTGCCGGCGCCGTCGTTGGGCCAGAACAACGTGCAGGTGAAGGAGCGGTCCGGGTTCGGCAGCGCGATCATCATCGAGGTGCCGCGCGGCCAGATGTGCAGGGCGTCCGGGTCCAGGGCGAAGTCCCCGCCCAGCGGCGGGATCGTCAACTCCTTGTAGCCGTAGTCGAGGAAGTCCACGCTCTCGTTCAGCAACCCGTACGCCAGCAACTGCCCCCGCACCGCGGAGCCGGCGCCGTCGGCACCCAGCACGACCGACGCCTTGGCTGCGACAGTGCCCTGCGGTGTCTCGAAGCTCAGCGAGCCGTCGGTCGGGTCCAGCCCGACCAACCGGTGGTCGAAGACGACCCGCACCCCGGGCAGCGCGGTGGCCTCGTCCAGCAGGGCGTTGTTCAGCGCGCCCCGACTGATCGAGTTGATCGCCCGGTCGCCGGCCGCGCTGTACGACTGGAACTGCTGCTCCCCCTCGACCGGGTGGATCATCCGGCCCCGCATCGGCAGCGCGTCGGTCATCACCTGGTCGGCGAGCCCGATCCGGCGCAACGCGTCCAGGCCGCGCTCGGAGAGCGCCAGGTTGATCGAGCGCCCCCGCTCGGCCGTGCCGGCCCGCGGGTCGGAGCGGCGCTCGTAGAGCGCCACCGGGTAGCCGCGCCGGGCCAGGAAGCAGGCGGCCAGGCAACCAGCCAGGCCGGCACCGATGATCGCGACCTCGTCGCGCCGCGCGGTCACGGGTTCACCTGCCCCATGGTCGCGGCGAGCGCCGCCGCGGCCCGCCAACAGTCGAGGTACGTGGAGTAGAGCGGCACCGGGGCGAACCGGATGACGTCCGGTTCGCGGGCGTCGGCGATGACGCCGTGCTCGTGCCGCAGGCGTTTGGTCAGCTCCGCCGCGCTGCCGTGGCCGATGCGCACCGAAAGCTGGCAGCCCCGCCGAGCCGGGTCGCGCGGGGTGACCACGCGCAACGGCCGGTCGGCGACGACCTCGTCGAGCAGCGACTCCAACCAGCCGGTGAGTCGCTGGCTGCGGGCGCGCAACGCCGTCATGCCGACCGCGTCGAACACCTCCAGCGAGGTGCGCACCGGGCCCATCGCGAAGATCGGCGGGTTGGAGATCTGCCAGGCCTCCACTGTTGCGGGTGGCCGCGACACCGGGGTCATCTCGAAACGGGTGGCCGCCGCGGTGCTCCACCAACCCTCGAAGCGGGGCACTGTCTCGTCGCCGAGGTGCCGCTCGTGCACGAAGACGCCGGCCAGGGCACCCGGACCTGCGTTCAGATACTTGTAGGAGCACCACGCGGCGAAGTCGACATCCCAGTCGTGCAGGGCCAGTGGCACGTTGCCGACCGCGTGGGCCAGGTCCCAACCGACCACCGCGCCAGCCGCCCGGCCGGCGGCCGTGATCGCCGGGATGTCCAGCAGCTCACCGGTGAGGTAGTTGACCCCGCCGAGCAGCACCAGCGCCACCCGGTCGCCCTCGGCGGCCAGGTAGGCGGTCACGTCCTCGGTGCGCAGGGCGTCCTCACCGTCGCGCGGGCGCAACCGGACCACGGTTTCGTCCGGGTCCAGGCCGTGGAACCGGGCCTGGCTGCGCACCGCGTAGCTGTCCGACGGGAACGCCGCGTCCTCGATGACGATGCGGGTGCGCGCGCCGGCCGGGCGGTAGAAGCTCACCATCAGCAGGTGCAGGTTGACCGTGAGCGAGTTCATCACCACGGTCTCCGCGGGGCGGGCGCCGACCAGTCGCGCTGCCGGCGCGGTCAACAACTCGTGGTACGGCAGCCACGCGCGCGTCGCCTCGACGTGCCCCTCGACGCCGAGCCGCGCCCAGGCGTCCAGGTCGGCGAGGAGTTCGTCGCGGGTGGCCCGGGGTTGCAGGCCCAGCGAGTTGCCGGCGAGGTACGCCGACTCGGGGTGGTCGCCGCCGTCGGCCGGGGGCACGTGGAACAGGTGCCGGTGACCGGGGTCGGCTTCGTCGAGGCGGTGCGCCTCTCGTTCTGGGGTGTGCACAGGGGTGTCTCGCTCTCCGGTCACATCGCGGTGCGGGCCGACCACAGCTCCGGGAAAACCACCCGGGCCATGCTGCGTTGCAGCCATGCCAGGCCGGCGGAGCCTCCGCTGCCGACCTTGGCGCCCATCGTCCGCTGCACCGCCTTGACGTGGTTCCACCGCCAGTCGCCGAACTCCTCCGCGACCGAGCTCAGCGCCTCACCGAGCAGTCGCAGGTGGTTGTCCGGGCCGCCGTCGTCGTAGATCCGTACCCAGGCCGCCTCGACCGACGGGTGCGGATCATGTTCGACGGCAACGTCCCGGTCGAGCAGGTCGGCGGGCAGATCGAAGCCACGCCGGGCGAGCAGCGCGAGCACATCGTCCCAGAGGCTCGGCGTGGCCAGCGCGGCGGTCAGCGCGGCGTACACGTCGGTCTGTCGACGGAACGGGCGGATCAGCGTCGGGTCACGCAGCCCGAGCAGGAACTCCAACTGCCGGTACATGGCCGACTGGAAGCCGCTGGCCTCGCCGAGCAGGTTGCGGAACCGGTTGAAGTCGGCCGGGCTCATCCAGCGCAGCCCCTGCCAGGCGGCGTTGAGCCCCTCCAGGTGCAGTTTGGCTCGACGCAACGGCGCCAACGCCTCCCAGACCTGGTCGGCGCGGATCAGCCGCTGGGTCTCCCGCAACTCGTGGCAGGTCAGCCCGAAGTACAGCTCCATGATCTGGCTGACCATCAGGAAGGACATCTCGCCCGGGTCGCTGCTGAGCGGGTGCTGCATCCGGTGCAGGGCGCTGGCCTGCACGTACGCGTCGTACGGCACCATGTCGGCGAACTCCAGCGTGGGCTCGCCACCGGTGCGCTCCGCCTGGGCTGCCCGCTGCCCAGGGGTCACCGGTCGCACCGTGGCGGGGCGGTTCGGCGCCCGCCGCTCCGTCTGATCCACCATCTCGTCTCCCTCCCCCGGACTCGCCGACGTCATGATCCCTCGGTCGGATCGGCCTACGGAATGCCAGATCAACGGCTCTCGCCGCCTTCTCCTGGCGAACCAAAGGCAACTAGGCGAAGTCGGTTCACGAAAGTAAGGTCTGAGCGTGGACGACATGGACTGGGCGCTGCTGCGCGAGTTGCAGGCCGACGCGCGGCTGTCCTTCAGCGAGTTGTCCCGGCGGGTGCACCTGTCGCCACCTGCGGTCGCCGAGCGGGTTCGCCGGCTGGAGGAGTCCGGAGTCATCACCGGCTACCACGCCCATGTCGACCTGAGCCGAGCCGGCCGCACCGTTATCGCGCTGATCCGGATGTCCTGCTACGGGGCGCGATGCATCCTGCACGACCCGGCGGTGGCGGGCTGGCCGGAAATCCTGGAGATCCACCGGATCACCGGGGACGCGTGCAGCGTGCTGAAGGTGGCCGCCGGCTCGATCGGCGCGTTCGAGGGCGTCATCGACCGACTCGCCCCGTACGGCCAGCCGTCGAGCACGATGGTCCTGTCGTCCCCGCTGGGCTGGCAGCCGATCACGCCGCTCCCCTCGACCGGGGTCGCCCCGCGTCAGCGCTGACCCACCCCACCCTCACCGTCTGCGGGTTTGCTCCCGCGCCAGCGGGAAAGCAGGCCGCGTGCCCAGGGGAGGGTTCCGGCGGTCGTCGCCGGTTGGGGGGAAATCATGCAGGGAATCCGCACGATCAACCGCGCGCTCTCGTCCGCACTGACACTGGTCGGGCTGGTGGGGGCGTTCGTCCTGATGTCTGTCGCTCCGGCCCGTGCCGGCGAGAACACCTTCGTCGAGGTGACGCCGAACAGCGCCCAGGCCGGTAGCCGGGTCTCCATCAAGGCGAGCTGCGACAACGACAACAACAACCGCCAGTCCAGCGTGCACTCCGATGCGTTCGGGCACGTGACGCTCAGACCGGACAACGGCTTCCTGACCGCGCAGGCCAGCATTCCGCGTGACAAGCAGGCCGGCGATTACGCGGTGGACCTGCGCTGCCAGAACGGCCAGACGGCCACGACCACCCTGACAGTGCTGAACATGGCGTCGCCCAGCAAGGGACCGGCGACCGGGGGCGGCGGGACGGCCGGCGGTCGCGGCACCGGCCTACTGCTGGTGCTCGGCGGCGTGGCGCTGGTGGCCACTGCGATCGCGCTCGGCATGGCGGGCGGCCGGCGTCGGACCGGAGCCGGCTCCTGAGCCGGACGACCCATGACCCGCAGATCCGCGCGTGCGCGGCCGGACCGCCGCGCCCGCCTCCGGGCCGGGCCGGCGCTGCGCGCCTCCGGCCGGCTGGTGGCCCGCGCCTCCCGCCGGCTGGGCCGCGTCGCCGGTCAGGCCGGGTCGGCCAGCATCGCCACCACCGATCCGACCGTCCAGCCGCTGCCACCGAGGCGTCCGGCCGGGTCGCCGTTGGCCGGGCACCGCATCGGTACGGGACCAGGGTTGCCGGTCCTGGCCGTCGCCGCGCTGATGGTGCTGATCGTGGCGATGCTCGGCGTCGAGCAGGTGACCGGCATGAGCCTGTTGCCGGACCAGCTCAGCGCCGGCTTCCGACCGCCACCGAAGAAGTTCCCGGTGCTGTCATCCAGCCGTCCGACCAACCTCGCCATTGACACGATCGACGTCGAGGCGCCGGTGCACGACGTGGGCATCGCCCCGGACGGCACCATCGCCGTGCCGGACGCGGCCCGCGCCCAGGAGGCCGGCTGGTACGACCAGGGGCCCACCCCCGGTCAGTACGGCCCAGCCGTGATCGTCGGGCACGTCGACACCACCAGCGGGCCGGCGGTCTTCCACAAGCTTCGCGACCTGCGCTCCGGTGACCAGATCGAGGTCACCCGCACCGACCGGAGCGTGGCAATCTTCGAGGTGGATTCGGTGGAGCGGTTCGACAAGGGGCGGCTGCCGGTGGACGAGGTGTACGGCGACTTCAGCCGTCCGAGCCTGCGACTGATCACCTGCGGCGGCCAGTGGGTCGGCGGCGAGACGGGCTATTCGGACAACGTGGTGGTCTTCGCGTCGCTGACGAAGGCACGTACAGGTGGTTGACCCGGGTGAAGCGGAACCCGGGTCAGTTCTGACCGGGGCTTGCCACGGGTAACCCCGCAACCTTGGCGCTCTCGAGCAGTCGCCGGTCATAGCTGACGAAGGCGATGAGTGCCGTTCCGGACTCGTTGGTCAGAACCTGAGCGGTGGCAAGGTGAATGGCGTCGAGGCTGCGTAACGTCGGCTCGGCAAACGCGGCAGCGGTCGCACGGATCGTGCCGTCGATCTCCAGCCGAAAGAGCCGTCCGACGGCCGCCGGCACGCCGACCAACGCCTGCGGGGCTGATCGGCGTAACGCGCTGGGCACTTCGACCTCGACCAGCGCGGAGGAGACCAGGTGGACGTCTCCGTGGGTGTTGAGCCAGGAGACAAGCTCAGCGCTGCACGCCTCCTGCCGAACCAACTTGACGACGGCGGCGGAGTCCAGATAGATCACCAGCGCTCCTCGTCCCGCATCTCGGCGAGCGTGGCGGCCACGTCCACATCCTCGTCACCCAGCTTCGGGGGAAGCGGCACAGAGCCGCCGCCGGTCGGAGCGACGGCCCGGCCCGCAGCTACGAGCTTGGCCAGTACCGACCTGTCGTCACTCACCGGAACCAGTCTGGCGATCGGATGCCCACGATCGGTGATCTCGACGGTTTCGCCGCCACTCACCCGAGCCAGCACCTGACTCGTGTTCTGGTTCAGCTCTCGGACCCCGATGCGTTCCACAGACCGAGTGTAGAACCAGATGTTCTACATTGCCAGATGTTCGCGGTCAGACACCGAAGGTCAGGCTGCCGCTTCGGGCTCCCGCAGGTCCAGCCAGTCGGCCCAGCGGGGGTCTGGGGCCCGGTGCCCGAGCACCCGCCAGGCGGTGCCCTTCGGCGCGGCCGGCAGCGCGTGCAACCGCCACCCCATCTCGGCCGGAGTCTTGTCACCCTTGGTGTGGTTGCACCGGGCACAGGCGGCGACCACGTTCTCCCAGGCGTGCCGGCCACCGCGGCTGCGCGGAAAGACGTGGTCGATGGTCTCGGCCGGGCCCCGGCAGTAGGCGCACCGCCACCCGTCCCGGGCGAAGATCGCCCGCCGGGACAGCCCGACGTGCGTCCGGTAGGGCACCCGGACGAAGCGCGTCAACCGGACCACGGACGGCACCGGGAGCGCGTCCCGGGCACTGTGCAGGATGCCGTCACCGTCGGCGACGCAGACAGCCTTGGCGGAGAGGACGAGGATCGCGGCGCGGCGCACCGACACGACACACAGCGGCTCGTAGGTGGCGTTGAGGACCAACGCGCCGGAGCCCACCGTGGGTCGTATGTCAGGCATCGCGCTCACCCTCCCGGTTCAGCGGCTGCTGCGAACCGCCGCCGACCGGGGTCGGGCACGCCGGCCCACCCGGTCGACGCCGGGCCGATCACCGACGTCCGTTGCGCCAATAGTCCCTGATCGGACCCCGGATTGCACGTACTAATCCGGGGTCGGACATGAAGCTCTCTCTCGCACCTGTCACGATGGCCGGTTCGCCCCGTTCCGGTCGTGCCCTCTGCGGCAGTTCACCCGCCGGTGGGTCGGCGGCGGAGTGTCGGGTCCCTTGCGGTACGAAGACAGGGTGAGTGCCGCCAGCGTGACGCCCCTTGCCCTGTCCACCGCCGATTCGGTGAACTGCCAGGGCAGCACCTCCTGCGAGTGGATCTACGACATCACCAGATCGGCCTGGTTCGCCGAGGGCAGTTACTGGATCCTGCTCAAGCCGCTGCGGGTGCTGGTGATCCTGGCGCTGGCGATGGTGGCCCGCTGGGCGCTGCACCGCACCATCAACCGGTTGGTCCGGACGACCACCGAGGGCGCGGTGCCGACGATGCTGCGCCCGCTGCGCGAGCGGGTGCCCAGCACGGCGGGTGACCCGGCGGAGTTCGTGCCCGAGCGGCGACGGCAGCGTGCTGAGGCGATCGGCTCCGTGCTGCGCAGCCTGACCACCGCGTTCGTCTTCGGCATCGCGCTGCTGATGATCCTGCGCGAGTTCAGCTTCGACCTGGCTCCACTGCTGGCCAGCGCGGGGATCGCCGGCGTAGCACTGGGTTTCGGCGCGCAGAGCCTGGTCAAGGACCTGATCGCCGGCCTCTTCATGCTGATCGAGGATCAGTACGGCGTGGGCGACAACGTCGACCTGGGCGAGGCGATGGGCGTGGTCGAGTCGGTCGGGCTGCGGGTCACCACGGTGCGCGACGGTCGCGGCGTGCTCTGGTACATCCGCAACGGCGAAATCATCCGGGTGGGCAACAAGAGCCAGGGTTGGGCCCTCGTGGTGGTGGACCTGCCGATCGGTTTCAACAGCACCGAGGAGGCCACCGCTGTCCTGCGGACCGCGGCCGCCTCGATCGCGGTGGACCCGGAGCTGTCACCGGAGATCGTCGAGGCGCCGGAGGTGCTGGGCGTCGAGCAGGTGACGGTGGACGGCGCGGTCATCCGGACGGTGGTGAAGACCACCGCGGACGGGCAGTTCGCGGTGGGCCGGGAGCTGCGTCGGCGGCTCGCCGAGGCACTGGAGAACTCGGGGATCACCGCGCAGATCGCGGCTGCTCGTATCTATCCCGGTCTGCCGACCCGGCCCCTGCCCGACAGCGAGACCGGTCAGGGTGGCGCTACCTGACCCAGGCGAAAATGTCCGCCGATGCAGGGTCGCCAGCCGCCCGGCCCCTCAGGTATCGTCCGTTCGTTCAGTCGGGGAAGCGACGATCGATCCGTTCGCCCTAGCTAGTTGTCAGACGATCGGGCAGAATCCGGAACACGCGTTCCCGACGGAGCGTGATCACATACTCGCTGATCCGCAGATCTGACGAGGGCTTCCGGCCTGGCTGCCACGAGCGGCCGAACCGGAGCCGATGGAGGCGACGGTGCCCGACGAGCGACCTTCCGCGGAAGGCCCCGCCACCTTTCGCGAAGTGTTCGCCCAGCACGAGTTTCGGGCCGTGTTCGTGGCTGGTGCTCTCTCCTGGGTCGGTGACTACGTCGCGAAGGCGGCCGTCACCCTGCTCGTCTACCAGCAGACCCGGTCCGTCGCGCTCTCCGCGGCAGCCTTCGCGGTCAGCTTCCTGCCCTGGCTGCTCGGTGGTCCTGTGCTCGCCGCACTTGCGGAGCGGTACCCGTACCGCAAGGTGATGGTGTCATGTGACGTCATCCGCATGCTGCTGATGCTGCTCATCGCCATCCCGAACCTGCCGTACCAGGCTGTGTTGGTGCTGATCTTCGCTGCCACACTGGCCAACCCGCCCAGCCAGGCGGCGAAGTCCGCGCTGATGCCGCAGATGCTCACCGGGGACCGGCTGGTGCTCGGGCTGTCGCTGAACAGCAGCGTCGGGCAGGCCGCCCAGGTCATCGGGTACGTGTTCGGCGCAGCGGTCGCCTCGATCGACCCGGTGGTCGCGCTGCTGTTCAACGCGGCGACGTTCGGCCTGTCCGCGCTGCTGGTCCGCCTCGGCGTACGCGACCGCCCGGCGTCCATGAACCCTGCGCACCGCAGCCACCTCCTGCGGGAGACGCGCGAGGGGTTCGCCATCGTGTTCCGCACACCGGTGTTGCGGGCGATCGCGGTGCTGGTCTTCAGCGCCATGCTCTTCTCGATCGTCCCGGAGGGGCTCGCCGCCGCCTGGGCCAACGAGGGCGCCAAGGGCGACCTGAGCAGGGGCGCGGCGCAGGCGGTGATCATGGTGGCCAACCCCGTGGGCTTCGTCCTGGGCGGGTTGCTGGTGAGCCGGCTGTTCGGGCCGGCCCGCCGGATGAAGCTGATGCGGCCACTCGCGGTTCTCGCCCCACTGGTGCTGGTGCCGGCGCTGCTCGATCCGTCCCCGCTGGTGGTGGCGTTGCTGGCCGCCCTCTGCGGGTTCGCCGTCGCCGGCATGCTGCCGATGGCCAACGGGTTGTTCGTCCAGGCACTGCCCAACGGCTTCCGCGCCCGTGCCTTCGGCGTGATGGCCACCGGTGTCCAGGTCATCCAGGGTGTCGCGGTGCTGGTCACCGGGCTGCTCGCCGAGCGGTTCCCCATCCCGGTGGTGGTCGGGTTGTGGAGCGCGGCCGGAGTGGTGCTCATGGGGGTGGCCGCGCTGCGCTGGCCGGACCGGCAGACCATGGACGACGCGATCGCCGCAGCCACAGCGGCCAACGCCCAGCCGCCGCAGGAACCTGCCAGCCCTGCCAAGGACGACACGGAGGCGGGCACTCCCGAGCCGCGCTCCGGCGACGGGCACCGCCGCCACGCGGTCACCTGACCCCCGGCGTGATCCGACGCACGCCGCACGGGTCGGGCCGGCACGGAGCGCACCTGGCAGGATGGAACGGTGAACCCCGCAGGTGAATCCGACCGTCCTGGTGCGTCGATGACCCTCTTCGAAGCGGTCGGCGGCGAGCCCACCTTCCGCAAGCTGGTCGACGAGTTCTACGCCGGCGTCGCCACCGATCCCCTGCTGCGGCCCATGTACCCGGAGGAAGACCTGGGGCCGGCCGCGGATCGGATGACCCTGTTCCTCATGCAGTACTGGGGCGGCCCCAACACCTACTCCGCCCAGCGCGGCCATCCGCGGCTGCGGATGCGGCACGCGCCCTTCCGGATCGGCGCCGCCGAGCGGGACGCCTGGCTGCGGAACATGCGCCGCGCCGTGGACCGGCTCGACCTCGAGCCGGAGATCGCCGCCACACTCTGGGACTACCTGGAGCGCGCCGCATACTTCATGGTCAACGCCGAGGAGGACCCGGCCAACGGCGGCTGATCGCCGGGACGAGGTTGCGTCAGAGCAGCGCGCCCTCGTCGTGCAGCCAGTCCACGAAGCTGGTGGCCACCGCCGCGCCGCAGTCGAGCATCTCGACCAGGAGCGCGTCGTGGGTGCCGGCGCCGAGCGGCACCTGGAGCTCGGCGTAGATCGGTAGCTGCCCACGCTCGGTCGGGTCGCCGATGTACGCCTTGCAGAACCGGCGGGTGTGGTTCCACTCGTTGACCACCCGGTATGCCCGGTCGGCCCAGTCCGGCGGGACGGTGGCATGTGGGCGTGCCCGCATGACCAGGATCTCGTCCTCCGGCCCTTCGAGGGTGACCAGCACCGCGTGCCGTTCCCACATGGCCAGCAGGTTGCCGTCGCCGTCGGCCAGGTAGCGCACGTCGAGCAGGTCGAGTGCGTCACAGACCCGGCGCAGACTCACCGGCTCGACGTTGGCGGGCATCTCGGACAGCACCGGCCGCTCATTGGCCGGGCAGTCGTCCCCCGGCTGGCGAGGGCTGGGCGGCCCGACCCGGACCGCGCTCTCCACTGTGATCCCGCTTCGGGTTTCCGGATCGCCGCCGTCGGCGGGACCGGGGCGCCATGACCACCACGGCATCGCTCGCGCACCTCACTCCCCAGCGGATCCAGCCGCCTACGGTGCGTTGGATCCGAGGATGGACGGTACCCGGACAGCCGAGTTGAAGCACCCCCCCAACGACCGCCCCAGCCCAGAAGAATGAGCCGGGGTCAGCCGTTCGGACGAGTACTCAGGGGTGTCACGGCAAGATCCGTGGCCTTCTGCGACCATGCCGCTCCGTATGGTCCCACCAGGCCAACCCAACGACCCGCCACCCGCACCTGAACGTCGGGACCGCCGTGGCCGGCGACCGGGCCGTCAGCGGCGCCGAGGAAGCCCATCCGGACCACCGCCTGCACCAGCCGCTGGGGCACCTCGACCGGCTCGGCGGGCGACCCGTCCGGAGTGACCAGCACCGCCACGTGGTCGAGCAACGCGTCGCGCAGCGCACGCTGACCCACCGCGCGGCCGGCCACCCCCTGCTCGCTCGCGGTCCGCAGGGTGCCCGCCGCCGCCTGCGCGATCCGTCGCAGCTCGGCGACCGGCAGCGCCTCCACCTGCCGGCTGCGCACCGGCGGCAGCGGCCACCGCCACTGCGCGTCCCGGCGGGTCGGCAGGGCCGCACCGCCACGCTCCAGCTCGGCCAGCAGCTCGGCGGCGGCCACCGTGACGTCGTCGGCCGGCCCACCGGCCACCGTGCGGACCACGAGGACCTGCCACGGCAGCCTGGCCCAGAGGGCCACCCGGCCGGGCCCACCGGCCGGCCGCAGCCGGACCGGTGCGACCGGGTCCAGCCGGACCAGCCGGGCCAGGAAGGCGCCCGCGTCCGCCACCCCGGCGACACCGTGCGTCGGGTTCGACGCGGCCGTCCGTCCCGGCTCGGCCGTACCCGGCCGGGTCATGCCACCCCGCCCTGTGGGGCGTACGTGAGAAGGAAGTCCCGCTCCTCAGGTGTGATCCGTCGGGGCACCTGGCGGGTCAGGTCGAACGGCACCAGCACCGAACGGGCGCGGCTGGCCAGCACCTCGCCGTCGTACAGCTCGTACGCGACAGTGAACCGGGAGGCCCGGATCTCTTCCACCCACAGCTCGATCCGAACGGTGGGCGCCGCCTCCGCGGTGGCCCGGCCCAGCGCGTAGTCGACCGGGCGCAGGTAGTCGACCTCGTGCCGACGGATCACCACCCCGTCGGCGAACGAGCCGACCCCCCAGGCCCGGCCGCCAGCGAACATCAACGCCACCCGCGCCTCCTCGTACAGGGTGAGGAAGCGCGAGTTGTTGACGTGGCCGTACGCGTCCAGGTCGGACCAGCGCAGCGTGCAGTGGTAGACGAACCGGTCAGACACCTTCTCGGCCCCGGTCAGTCGCGGGTCAGCTTGCGGTAGGTCACCCGGTGCGGCCGGGCAGCCTCCGCGCCGAGGCGGTCGATCTTGTTCTTCTCGTACGCCTCGAAGTTGCCCTCGAACCAGAACCACCGGGTCGGGTCCTGGTCGTCGCCCTCCCAGGCCAGGATGTGCGTGGAGACGCGGTCCAGGAACATCCGGTCGTGCGAGATGACCACGGCGCAGCCGGGGAACTCCAGCAGCGCGTTCTCCAGGCTGGACAGCGTCTCCACGTCCAGGTCGTTCGTCGGCTCGTCGAGCAGGATGACGTTGCCGCCGATCTTCAGGGTCAGCGCCAGGTTGAGCCGGTTGCGCTCACCGCCGGAGAGCACCTTCGTCGGCTTCTGCTGATCCGGCCCCTTGAAGCCGAACGCGGCGATGTACGCCCGCGACGGCATCTCGACCTTGCCCACCATCAGGTAGTCCAACCCGTCGGAGACGACCTCCCAGACGGTCTTGTCGCCGTTGAGGCCTTCGCGATTCTGGTCGACGTACGACAGCGAGACGGTGGGGCCGACCCGGACCTGGCCGCCGGTCGGCTCCTCCAGCCCGACGATGGTCTTGAACAGGGTGGTCTTGCCGACGCCGTTGGGGCCGATGATGCCGACGATGCCGTTGCGCGGCAGCGAGAACGACAGGTTGTCGATCAGCAGCCGGTCGCCGAAGCCCTTGCTGAGGTTGACCGCCTCGATCACCGTGCTGCCCAGACGCGGGCCCGGCGGGATCTGGATCTCCTCGAAGTCGAGCTTGCGGGTCTTCTCCGCCTCGTTGGCCATCTCGTCGTACCGGTCCAGGCGGGCCTTGGACTTGGTCTGGCGGGCCTTGGCGTTGGAGCGGACCCACTCCAGTTCCTCGGTGAGGCGCTTTTTCATCTTGGCGTCGCGGCGACCCTCGACGGCCAGGCGGGCGGCCTTCTTCTCCAGGTAGGTGGAGTAGTTGCCCTCGTAACCGATGGCCCGGCCGCGGTCCAGCTCCAGGATCCAGCCGGCCACGTTGTCGAGGAAGTACCGGTCGTGGGTGATCGCCATGACGGTGCCGGCGTACTTGGCGAGGTGCTGCTCCAGCCAGGAGACGCTCTCCGCGTCCAGGTGGTTGGTGGGCTCGTCGAGCAGCAGCAGGTCGGGCGCTTCCAGCAGCAGCTTGCAGAGCGCGACACGGCGGCGCTCACCACCGGAGAGCTGGGTCACGTCGGCGTCCGGCGGGGGGCAGCGCAGCGCGTCCATGGCCAGTTCGAGCTTGGAGTCGACGTCCCAGGCGTCGAGGTGGTCCAGCTCCTCCTGGAGCTTGCCCATCTCCTCCATCAGCTCGTCGGAGTAGTCGGTCGCCATCTGCTCGGCGATCTTGTTGAAGCGCTCCAGCTTGGCCTTGGTCTCGGCGACCGCCTCTTCGACGTTGCCGAGCACGGTCTTGGCCTCGTTGAGCGGGGGCTCCTGGGCGAGCATGCCGACGGTGTAGCCGGGCATCAGCCGGGCCTCGCCGTTGCTCGGCTTGTCCAGCCCTGCCATGATCTTGAGGAGGCTGGACTTACCGGCGCCGTTCGGACCGAGCACACCGATCTTGGCTCCCGGCAGGAAGCTCAACGTCACGTTGTCGAGCACGACCTTGTCGCCGTGCGCCTTGCGGGCCTTTTCCAGGACGTAGATGTACTGGGCCACGGTGCGGGCTACCTCCGTCGGTTGCTGTCGCTGATCGGCGGCGCGGGCGCGGGCTGCGAAGACCGCCCGCCGCCGCCGGCCGGTGACCGGCCGCGCGCACGCCATCGTCAATCCTGACAGGTACGACGCGGTTCGCCCACATCACCCCGCCTCAGGAGTACGCGGGCGAGCCTCCTTGCCAGAGCCGGTAAGGCAAATTACGGTTTCGGTATGACCAAGAAGATCACGATCAGCCTGCCCGATGATCTTGCAGACCGGCTGACTGAGGAGCCGAACGCCTCCGCCTATGTCGCGGAGTCCCTCCGACGGCGAGTGGCCGGGGAGAAGACGCGGGAGATCCTTCGGCGGGTCGGTTTCGAGATCACTGATGAGGGCGTAGCGGGGGTACACGCCGAGATGGAGCAGTTGAGGGCGAGCATCACCCCCGAACTGCGCGAACAGGCGGCCCAACTCCAGGCCGAGGTCTTGGCGGCACGCGCGAGAGCCAGCCGGTGACGGACTACGGCTTGGCGCTGGATGCGACCGCCCTGCTGGCCTATTCGTCATCGTCACGGGATGTCGGTCACCGCATCGCGGAAGCCGCTGACTATGGCGTGCACGTGCTGGTGCCGGCACTCTGCCTCGTCCGTGCGCACCAGGAGGCCACTCCCGGCCAGTGGGAGATGCTCGAAGTGCTCGCCGCGTTGCCGCACATCCGGGTCACCCCGGTCGAGCCGAACATGTGCTCGTTTCTCGGCGGATGGTCACGCCGAATGGCCGGGAACACGGACCTGGCCCAGCTGGCGATGGACGCTGCCGCCCACCCCCTCGTGCCGATCATGACGGATCGGCGGGAGTTGCTCGGCGAGGTGCTGCCCAAGGAATGGCCGATCATCGACCTCTGACCCACGGCCTGTCGACAAGATCACCTCTAGGATTCGGTCGGACCGAGGCGGGTAGGAGACTCCGGCACGGGGCACCAGACGCCGCAGCTACGCTCAGTACGCTCATCGCGGTGGACCCGTCAGTACCCGGAGGTGGCCGATCGTGACCGTCCGAAGCTCCTTTGTCGTAGTGGCGAACCGTCTGCCGGTCGACGAGGTGAGCACACCCGAGGGGCGGCAGTGGCGACGTAGCCCCGGTGGGCTGGTCACCGCGCTGCATCCCGTGCTCGCCGAACACCAGGGCACCTGGGTCGGCTGGGCTGGTGGCACCGGCGCGGCTCCCGAGCCGTTCGACCTGGAGGGGATCCGGCTGCATCCGGTCCCGCTCAGCGCCGAGGAGTTGGAGCGCTACTACGAGGGCCAGTCCAACGCGACGATCTGGCCGCTCTACCACGACGCGGTCGAGACGCCGGCCTACAAGCGCCGGTGGCGGGAGGCGTACCGCCTGGTCAACGCGCGGTTCGCGGAGGCCGCGGCGGACGTCGCGGCCGAGGGTGCCACGGTCTGGGTGCAGGACTACCAGTTGCAGTTGGTCCCGGCGATGCTCCGTGAGCTACGTCCGGACCTGCGGATCGGGTTCTTCCTGCACATCCCGTTCCCGCCGATCGAGCTGTTCATGCAGATGCCGTTCCGCACCGAGATCCTGCGCGGTCTGCTCGGCGCCGACCTGGTCGGTTTCCAGCAGCGGCTGGCCGCGCAGAACTTCGTCCGGCTGGCCCGGCACCTGCTCGGGCTGCGCTACGAGGGGCAGATGATCCAGGTCGAAGGTCGGCAGGTGAAGGCGGGCGCCTTCCCCATCTCGATCGACACCCAGGAGATGGAGCGGATGGCCGCCGACCCGGCGATCCAGGCCCGGGCGAAGCAGATCCGTGCCGAGTTGGGCGACCCGAAGACGATAATCCTCGGCGTGGACCGGCTGGATTACACCAAGGGCATCGAGTTGCGACTCAAGGCTTTCCGCGAGCTCCTTGCTGACGGAAAGTTGACAGTTCCCGATGCGGTTATGGTGCAGGTGGCCACGCCCAGCCGAGAGCGCGTCGAGCACTACCAGGCACTACGAGTCAAGGTGGAGCGCGAGGTTGGTCGGATTAATGGCGAATTCGGCCGGGTCGGCGTGCCGGCGGTGCATTACCTGCATCAGTCGTACAGTCGCAGTGAACTCGCCGCGATGTACGTCGCCGCTGATGTGATGATGGTGACACCGCTGCGAGACGGAATGAATCTGGTAGCCAAGGAGTACGTCGCGTCTCGCGCCGACCAGGGCGGCGCGCTCGTGCTCAGTGAATTCGCCGGCGCTGCAACGGAGCTGCGCCAGGCCTTTTTGTGTAACCCGCACGACCCGGACGCGGTCAAGGACGCCCTGCTCCGGGCAGTGCACGTGGAGAAAACCGAGGCACGCCGCCGGATGCGGACAATGCAACGTCACCTGCGTACCCACGACGTGGGCCACTGGGCCAAGTCTTTCCTCTCCGAGCTTGGAGTTTCCGAGGCGGAGGCCGAGTGAACACGACCGTCAACGATGGAGCGGCGATGGCCACCGGGGTGATGGACCCCGAGCTGCGCTCCGCCATCGGCCGGATCGCCAGGGTTCCCCAGCTCCTGGTCGCCTGCGACTATGACGGCACACTGGCGCCGATCGTGGAGGACCCGAGCACGGCCGTCCCGCTGCCCGAGTCGGTCGCCGCGGTCCGCGCGCTCGCCGCGCTGCCGCAGACCACAGTGGCGGTCGTCTCCGGCCGGGCGCTGCGCGACCTGGCCGCGCTGTCCCGACTGCCCAGCGAGGTGCACCTTGTCGGCAGCCACGGCTCCGAGTTCGACATCGGCTTCGTCGAGCGACTCTCCCCCGAGCTGGTCGCGGTGCGTCAGAAGGTGCGCAACGCGCTGCGTGACATCGCCTCCGCGCACCCGGGCATCCGGCTGGAACGCAAGCCGGCCAGCGTCGCCGTGCACACCCGAGGGGTCGACCCGGAGGTCGCCGCAGCCGCCATCGAGGCGGTCCGCAACGGCCCGGCGACCTTCGACGGCGTCACCGTGACCCAGGGCAAGGAGGTCATCGAGCTCTCCGTCGTGGCCACCCACAAGGGCACCGCACTCGACCAGCTGCGGACCCAGCTCGCCTCCAGCGCGGTGCTGTTCATCGGTGACGACATCACCGACGAGAACGGGTTCGCCCACCTGCACGGTCCCGACCTCGGCATCAAGATCGGCCCCGGGGACACCCAGGCCAGCTACCGGGTCGCCGACCCGCTGGAGGCCGCCCGCGCGCTGGCGCTGCTGCTGGAGACCCGTCGACACTGGCTGTTCGGCGAGCGGGCGGTGCCGATCGAGCGCCACTCCATGCTGGCCAACGGTCGTACCGTCGCTCTACTCACCCCCGAAGCCAAGGTGAGCTGGCTCTGCCACCCCAAGCCGGACTCGGCGGCGATCTTCGCCGACCTGGTGGGTGGCAGCCCGGCCGGTCACTTCAGCGTCGCCCCGGAACGCGGCGGCATCCCGCTGGGCCAGCGCTACCGCTCCGGCACGATGACAGTGGAGACCCGGTGGTCCGGGCTCACCGTCACCGACTGGCTGGACAAGCCGGCCCGGGAGA
This sequence comes from Micromonospora sp. C81, assembly GCF_018070425.1. Taxonomy (NCBI): domain Bacteria; kingdom Bacillati; phylum Actinomycetota; class Actinomycetes; order Micromonosporales; family Micromonosporaceae; genus Micromonospora; species Micromonospora sp. C81. The sequence goes on along the minus strand of NZ_JAGPXS010000029.1, from coordinate 17,456 downwards.
CCACTCCGGACGACAGCCCCGCGGTCATCACCGGCGACTCGACCCTGATCCGGGTGCTCACCGGCAGCGGCAAGGCCCGGGTGGAGTTCGCGCCGAGGCCCGAGTTCGGTCAGGTCGCCGTGCAGTTGCAGCCGATCGGCGACGGCCTGCTGGTGCTCGGCTCCAACGAGCCGGTAGCGCTCTACGCCCCCGGCGTGGAGTGGGAGGTCGGCAACGACGGCGGGTACGAGACCGCCAAGGCGATCGTCGACCTCTCCGCCGCCGGCGGGCAGGTCGTGCTGGAGTTGCGCTTCGGCACGCACAGCCTTGAGCACCACCGGGTGCCGATCCACGAGCGGCAGGCCGCCGCCGAGCAGCCGTGGAAGGACTGGGTGGCCTCACTTCGGCTGCCGTCCACCAGTCGCGACCTGGTCGCCCGCAGCGCGCTCACCCTCCGTGGGCTCTGCCACGAGGCCACCGGCTCGATCCTGGCCGCAGCGACCACCTCGCTCCCCGAAGAGCTGGGCGGCGTCCGCAACTGGGACTACCGCTACTGCTGGCTGCGCGACGCGGCGCTGACCGCCCGCGCGCTGGTCGACCTCGGTTCCATCGAGGAAGCCGAGGCACTGCTGCGCTGGGTGGACGGCTGCATCGAGCGCACCGGCGGCCACCCGGAACGCCTGCACCCGCTCTACACCATCGACGGGTACGAGCTGGGCGCCGAAGCGGTCATCGACACGCTGCCCGGCTATGCCGGCTCCCGTCCGGTCCGCGTCGGCAACCTCGCCAACCACCAGTTGCAGCTGGACGTCTTCGGCCCGATCGCCGACCTGATCGCGGCCGTCGCCGACGCGCGCGGCTCGGTCCGCGACGACGAGTGGCGGGTCCTGGAGAACATGGTCGAGGCGGTTCGTCGCCGCTGGCACGAGCCCGACCACGGCATCTGGGAAGCCCGGCTGCCACCACGGCACCACGTGTTCTCCAAGGTGATGTGCTGGATGACAGTGGACCGCGCCCTGCACGTGATGCGGGAGCACGGCGGCGAGGACCGGCCCGAGTGGAAGGACCTGCGCGACCGGATCGGCTCCAACGTGCTGGAGCACGGCTGGCACGCCGACGTCGAGGCGTACAGCGTCGCGTACGGCGACGAGGACATGGACGCCTCGTCGCTCTGGATCGGGCTCTCCGGCCTGCTTGCCGGTGACGACCCGCGCTTCCTGTCCACCGTCCTGCGCATCGAGGCGGATCTGCGCAGCGGCCCGGTCGTCTACCGCTACCACTGGGACGACGGCCTGCCCGGCCGCGAGGGCGGTTTCCACATCTGCACGGCGTGGCTGATCGAGGCGTACCTGCGCACCGGTCGCCGCACCGACGCCGAGGAGCTGTTCGCGCAGATGGTGCTCACCGCGGGCCCGACCGGGCTGCTCCCCGAGCAGTACGACCCGCTCGCCGAGCGCGGCCTGGGCAACCACCCGCAGGCGTACAGCCACCTCGGGCTGATCCGCTGCGCGCTGCTGCTGGACAACATGCTCAAGCAGTAGTTCGACAGCACGTGGGACGGGCCGGAGTGCTAGCACTCCGGCCCGTCGCACAATCCGGGACGCGCAGTCCAGGCCCTGGTCGATCATGCAGTTATGGTGTCCAGTTTCGAGCCATAACGGCTGCCTTGTCACCCACCACAACTCCATGATCGACGGAGTGGGGGCGGAGGGCGGGGCGGGGGCCGGGGGCCGGGGCGTTCAGGTGTCGAGCGTGCCCACCACGTCGCCCACCACCACGACCGCGGGCGGACGCAGGTCGGCGGCGAGCGCGTCGGCGGCCACCGCGTCGAGCGTCGACCGCAGCACCCGCTGGGCACCCGTGGTGGCCTCCTGGACGACGGCGGCCGGCGTCTGTGGCGACCGGCCGTGCGCGATCAGGGTGGCCGTGATGGCGGCGAGGTTCTTCAACCCCATCAGGATCACCAGGGTGCCGCGCAGACCCGCGAGGGCGTCCCAGCGCACCAGCGAGGCCGGCGAGTCGGGCGCCAGGTGCCCGGACACCACTGTGAACTCGTGCGCCACCCCACGATGGGTGACCGGGATGCCGGCCGCGGCCGGCGCGGCGATCGAGCTGGTCACCCCCGGCACGACGGTCACCGGCACGCCGGCCTCCGCGCACGCCAGCAGTTCCTCGCCACCCCGCCCGAAGACGTACGGGTCACCGCCCTTGAGCCGCACCACGAAGGCGCCGGCCAGGGCGCGGTCCACCAGGATCTGGTTGATCTCCTCCTGCGCGCGGGACGGGCCGTAGGGGATCTTCGAGGCGTCCACCAGCTCGACGTCGGGGCGCAACTCGTCCAGGAGCAGCCCCGGCACCAGGCGGTCGGCGACCACCACGTCCGCCTCGGTGAGCAACCGCCAGCCCTTCACGGTGATCAGCTCCGGGTCCCCCGGCCCTGCCCCGACCAGCGCCACCCGCCCGGCGGTCGTCCCGGTGGAAGCGTCGGAACGGCCGGCGATCCCGTCCGGTTCCAGGCGGACCGCCAGGAGGTCACGGATCGCGTCGCGGACCGTCATCGCCCGGCGCGGGTCACCGCCGCCGAGCACCGCGACGGTGACCGGGCCGTGCCGGGTCACCGCCGGGGTCCAGGCGGTGGCGGCCGTGCGGTCGTCGGCCCGGACGCAGAAGATCCGCCGCTCGGCGGCGACGGCGCTCACCGAGGCCGCCGCCAGCGGGTCGTCGATCGCGACCTGGACCAGCCACGCGCCGTCCAGATCGTCGGGCACGAACCGGCGCGGCACCCAGTGCAACCGTCCCGCGTCGACCCGGGCGCGCAACGCCGGGGTCAGCTCCGGTGCCACCAGCAGGACGTCCGCACCGGCGTCCAGCAGCGCGGGCACTCGCCGGGTCGCGACCGCGCCACCGCCCACCACGACCACCCGCCGCCCGTCGAGCCGCAGACCCAGGGGGTACGGATTGGAGGTCACGCCGCACCACCGGGGCCGACGACTCGCTCGCTGCGTGTGGTCACTTCTCGGCCACGCCGGCGGAGTCGAAGGTGGCAACCTCGTGCAGCACCCGGACGGCACCGGTGACCACGGGCAACGCCAGCAGCGCGCCGGTGCCCTCGCCGAGGCGCAGCCCCAGGTCGATCAGCGGGTCGAGGCCGAGGTGTCGCAGTGCCACAGTGGCGCCCGGCTCGGCCGAACGGTGACCGGCGACCATGGCACCGACCGCCGCCGGGGCGAACGCGGCGGCGGCCAGCGCGGCCGAGACCGCGATCACGCCGTCCAGCAACACCGGCGTACGGCGGGCCGCGGCACCCAGGATCAGCCCGGCCAACGCGGCGTGCTCCAGGCCACCGACGGCGGCCAGCACACCCAGCGGGTCGGCCGGGTCGGGCGAGTGCCGGGCCAGCGCGGAGCGCACCACGGCGACCTTGTGGGCGTACGTCGGGTCGTCGATCCCGGTGCCCCGGCCGGTGGCGTCGAGCGGGTCGGCACCGGTGAAGGCGGCGATCAGCGCGGCGGCCGGGGTGGTGTTGCCGATGCCCATGTCACCGGTGAGCAGGATGCCGGCCCCGGCGTCGATCAGCTCGTCGGCGATCCGGATGCCGGTCTGCACCGCCGCCAGCGCTTCGTCCCGGGTCAGCGCGGCGGTCACCGTGAAGTCGCGGGTGCCCCGGCGGACGGACGCGACAACCAGTCGGGGCACCGCCGGGTCGAGCACCGCCGGCCCGGGCCCAGCCCGGTCGGGCCCAGCCCGGTCGGACCCAGCCCGGTCGTCAAGCCCGGTCGGATCGGCGATCGGTCCGGTGGGCAGCGGGGTGGCCACACCGACGTCGACAACGGTGACCGACGCGCCGGCCTGGCGGGCGAACGCGTTGACCACCGCCCCGCCGGCCAGGAAGTTGCCGATCATCTGCCCGGTGACCTCCTGCGGCCACGGGCTGACCCCCTGGGCGTGCACCCCGTGGTCGCCGGCGAAGATCGCCACGGCGGCCGGCTCGGGCAGCGGCGGTGGGCAGGCCCCGGCCAGCCCGGCGAGGCGTACCGAAAGATCCTCCAGAGCGCCCAGCGAGCCCGCCGGCTTGGTCAGCCGGCCGTGCAGCTCGCGGGCGGCGGCCATGGCCGCTTCGTCCGCCGGTCGGATCGCCGCGATCGTGGTCTCCAGCATCATGCCTCCATGGTCTCGCGCAGCACCTCGATGAACGCGTCGGTGGTGTTACGGTCGCGCACCGCCACCCGCAGCCAGTCCGGGCCGAGGCCGGGAAACGTGTCGCCACGGCGTACCGCCCAGCCCCGCTTCCGCAGCGCGGCTCGGATCGCGCTCGCGCCCGGCAGGTGCAGCAGGACGAACGCGCTGGCGGGGCGGCCGACGACGCGTACACCGGGCAGGTCTTCCAGGCGGGCGACCAGGTGGTCGCGGTCGGTGGCGAGATCGGCGGCGATCGCGCGTTCGGCCTGGACCGCGACGGCGGTGGCGCAGGCGGACGCGGCGGCCAACGCGGGTGTCGAGACGGCCCAGAGCGGCTGGACGGCGGCCAGCCGGGTCAGCAGCTCCGGAGCGCCGAGCAGGTAGCCGATCCGGAGACCGGCCAGGCCCCAGGTCTTGGTGAGGCTGCGCAGGACGAGCAGCCCCGGAAGGTCGCGCCGCTCGGCCAGCGACTCCGGTTCGCCGGGATGGCCGGGGGCGATGGTGGTGTCGGCGAACGCCTCGTCGACCACCAGCACCCGGCCGGGGCGGGCCAGCGTGGCCAGCGTCTGTGCCGGGTGCAGCACCGAGGTGGGGTTCGTCGGGTTGCCGATCATCACCAGGTCGGCGTCGGCGGGCACCCGGGACGGGTCGAGCCGGAAGTCGTCGGCGGGGTCCAGCAGCACCCGCTCGACCGGGTGCCCGGCGGCCCGCAGCGCCGCCTCCGGCTCGGTGAACTGGGGGTGCACCACCACCGGTCGGCGCACCCCGCGCAGCGCCTGGGCGATCAGCACGAAGCCCTCGGCCGCGCCTGCGGTGAGCAGCACCTCGTTCGGGTGACGGCGGTGTCGGGCGGCGACCGCCGCCCGGGCCGCCGTCGGGTCCGGATAGCGCGCCAGGTCGGTCAGGGTCGCGGCGATCGGGCCGGCCAGCCAGGCGGGAGGCGCTGCCTGGCGGACGTTGACGGCGAGGTCGATCAGGCCTTCGGTCGCCTCCGCGTCGCCGTGGTGCGCGAGGTCCGGCTCGGCCCCGGCGGTCGGGACCATCCCACTCGGCTGATCAGACATGTCCGCGATCCTGCCGGGAAGGTGGCCGGTGGGACAGTCGATCTCGGCGTAAGCCACGTCACCACCCGCCGGTTTAAGAGTTCTTCTCAGGTACGAATCGGAAATGTCATAACTTGGCCATGTGAGTAACCGACCCCTTACTGCCGCAGGTCGACTCGTCCCTCTACTCCGCGCCGGACTGATCGCCGGAATCGTGATCGCCGCCGCCGCGTACCCATTGGTCGCCCTCACCGGGCTCGGCGCGAAGGCCACCGCGCACGCCACGGAGCAGAAGACCAGGCTGCTGACCACGGCGCTGCCCGCCGAGACCTCGTACGTCTACGCCCCGGACGGCAAGACCGTGCTGACCATGTTCTACGAGGAGTACCGGCAGTACACCAAGCTGTCGGACATGTCGCCGAACATCCAGCAGGCGATCGTCGCCGCCGAGGACTCACGGTTCTACCAGCACCACGGCGTCGACCCGAAGGGCGTCGCCCGCGCCTTCGTGTCCAACGCCCGCTCCGGCGGCTCCCAGGGTGCGTCGACGCTGACCATGCAGTACGTCCGGATGGCCCTGCGGGACAGCGCGACCACGCCCAAGGAGGTCCAGGAAGCCACCCAGCAGACCAGCCTTCGCAAGGTCAAGGAGATGCGGATGGCGCTGGACCTGGAGAAGGAGATGAGCAAGGAGCTGATCATGGAGCGTTACCTGAACTCGGCGTACTTCGGGCACCGGGCGTACGGCATCTACGCGGCCAGCGAGATCTTCTTCTCCAAGACCCCGAAGAACCTCACCCCGGTCGAGGCCGCCACCCTCGCCGGGCTGGTCAAGTCCCCGTCGGAGTACGACCCGGCCGACTCCGACCAGAAGGAGGCCACCGGGCGACGTAACTACGTGCTGGACCGGATGAGCCAGCTCGGTTACCTCTCCCCCGACTCGGCCGCCGCCGCCAAGTCCGAGCCGATCCGGCTGAAGCTGACGACCCCGCCGCACGACTGTGCCGCGGTGGCGGAGAAGTACAACAGCTGGGGCTTCGCCTGCGACTACCTGAAGAACTGGTGGAGCGCGCAGCCCGCGTTCGGGGCGAACCGGCTGGAACGCATGGACAAGCTGCGCCGGGGCGGCTACCGGATCGTGCTCAGCATCGACCCGAAGATCCAGGAGGCGGCGGAGAAGAACGTCGGTTCCAAGGAGGCCACCGGCAGCCCGTTCGCCAACGGGATCGTGGTCTCCGAGCCGGGGACCGGGCGGGTCAAGGCGATGGCGGTGAACCGGACGTACTCGCTGGATCTCAGCGAGAACCCGCAGAGTTCCAATCCCGAGGCCGGGCCGAAGGTGAAGGCCAACTACCCGAACACTGTGGCGCCGCTGCTCGGCGGCGGTGACCTGGCGGGCTACCAGGCCGGATCGACGTTCAAGATGTTCCCGATGCTGGCCGCGCTGGACTCGGGGATGACGCTCTCCACCTCGTTCAACGCCCCCTACCGCTACCGGTCGTCCGTCTATGACGGGTGGGCGCCCTCCAACGCCAGCGGCGCGATGACGGGTCAACAGACCATGTGGTCCGGTTTCGGCAAATCGGTCAACACGTACTTCGTCTGGTTGGAGGAGAAGGTCGGCGCGGACCGGGCGGTCCGGTTGGCCGAGCAGCTCGGGCTGCGGTGGCGCACCGACGTCGACCGGGACCACGCGTCCCCGGACAAGGCGAAGCAGTGGGGCGCGTTCACCCTGGGCGTCTCCGACGCCACCCCGCTGGAGATGGCGAACGCCTACGCCGCCATCGCCGCCGACGGCCGCTACTGCGAGGCGATCCCGGTGCAGTCGATCATGAACCGGGACGGCACGCCGACCACGTACGCCACCCCGGGCGGCATCCATCGTGAGGTGGCCAAGCCCCGCTGCCGGCAGGTGGTCAGCGCGGACGCCGCTCGGGCGGCCACCGACGCGGCCCGCTGCCCCACCGGCGACACCCCGGCGCGCGGGAGCTGCGGCGGCTGGTCCACCGCCGACAGCGTGCGGGGCACAGTCGGACGCCCGGTGGCCGGCAAGACCGGTACCACCGACAGCACACGATCCGCCTGGTTCGTCGGCTACACACCGGAGTTGGCCGCGGCGAGCTTCATCTCCGACCCGGACAACCCGTTCAACGCGGTCGGTGACGGGCAGTCCCAGATCCCGATCAAGGCGGTGTCGGAGACGCTGCGCGACGGCCTGAAGGGCACACCGACCCGCCAGTTCACCCCGCCGTCGGACGCGATCGTCGGCTGACCAGCCGGCGGGTCAGCGCAGGTCGGCGGCGACGAACGACCAGAGTTCGAGATCCACCCGGCCGCCGCCGACCAGCCCGGCATTGCGCAGCAGGCCCTCGTAGCTGAACCCCGCCTTCTCGGCGACCCGGCGCGAGGCCAGGTTGCCGGGTGCCACCCGCAGCTCGACCCGTTGGAAGCCGTGCTCCAGGATCAGCGCGATGGCCACCGCGTCGACGGCCTCGGCGGCGAAGCCGAAGCCCCGCGCGTGTGGCGCCATCGCGTAGGAGACCTCGGTGAGACGGGCACCCCAGTCGGTGCGCCGCGTCCACAGCGAGCCCACCACCTGGTCGTCCTCGCGTCGGACCACCGCATAGTGGTCACCCTCGCCGCTGTCCCGGCGCTGCCGGGCCAGCTCCGTGCACCAGGCGTGCCCGTCGATCGGGCCGGAGTCGTCGGGCAACGGCAGCCAGCGCCGGGTCAACTTGTCGGCGAAGATCTCCCCGGCCGCCTCCGCGTCCGCCGAGGTGAGTCGCCGCACCTCCGTACGCGGGGTGGAGACGGTCAACGCCGGGAATCGGCGCACCGCCACCTGACCGATCACGCCGGCACCCCGCCGGGCTGCGCCGGCACCGCCTCGTTCGTCGGCTCGGCCGCCGCGGCGACCAACCGGGCCGCCGTCGCCGGATGACCGGCCCAGTGCAGGGTGAGCTGCGAGGCGTGCACGTTGCGCCAGACGAACCCCTCCGGCGTGCCGCCCTCCCAGCTCCACGCCGGGCGCTGACCAGCGCGGGGGGTGAGCACCGCACGGTGCGCCTTGTGGCCGACCAGCACCGTGCCCTGGGCGGCGACGACGCTGTCGGTCTGGGCGGTCGCCTCCCGGTAGCCGGCCACCAGACCGTCCCGGCTGACGCCGATCGCGTCCAGGACACCGCACATCGGCAGCCCGTCCAACTCCCGGGCCAACCAGAGCAGCCCGGCGCCCTCGGCGACCACCGGCCGCCCGGTCCGCGCCAGCTCGGCCACCGCGATGCAGAGCCGCCGGTTGGCCGACAACTGCTCGGCGTACGCCTCGGGCAGCGCGCCACCGATGACCAGCGCGCGGGTGCCCACCGGCAGTGCCTCGTCGCGCAGCGGATCGACGGTGACGATCTCGGCGCCGGCGGCGCGCAGCAACTCGGCGGTCTCCGGGTGGCTGAAGCTGCCGCCCGGCCCGCCGGCCAGCGCCACCAGCGGGCGGTCCGCCGGGGCGGTGAACGCGCCGAGGGCCTCCTCGGGAGACCAGGCGGGGGCGGGCAACTCTGGGGCGGAGCGGGCCAGCCCGAGCAGTCGTTCCAGGTCGACAGTGGCAGCGACGGCCTCGCCCAGCCGACGGACCGCGCGGACGGCGTCGGCGGAGCCGTCGACCACCGGTGCCACACCGTGCCGCCGCGACGGCAGCACCGCCGGCAGGTCCTGGCGACGCAGCGCACCGTAGACCGGCACACCCACGTCGTCCAACGCCTCGCGCAGCATCGCCTCGTGCCGCGACGACGCCACCCGGTTGAGGATCACCCCGCCGAGCCACAACTGCTCGTCGTACGAGCGGAAACCGTGCACCAGGGCCGCCACCGACTGCCCCATCGCGGCCACGTCGACGACGAGCACCACCGGGCTGCGCAGCGCCGCGGCCGCCGCGGCCGTCGACTCCTGCTCCGGGCGACCACCGACCGCGTCGTACAGGCCCATGCTGCCCTGCACCACGGCGAGCCCGGCACCGGCGGCACCGTGCGCCACCAGCGGGGCGAGCCGGTCCATGCCGACCAGCCGGGGATCGATCACCCGACCCGGCCGACCGGAGGCGAGGCCCAGGTAGGCGGCGTCGACGTGGTCCGGACCGAGCTTGAACCCGGCGACGTCCACCCCCCGCTCGGCGAGCGCGGCGAGCAGCCCGATCGCCAGCGCGTTCTTACCGTGCCCGGAGGACGGTGCGCTGAGCACCAGGCGCGGCACGACGGTCATCATCGACTCCTCGCGAGCGGTGGCGGGTACGCGACGGGACGACCGGGGCCGATCCGTCGGCGTGACGATACCCGTCCGGCTGGAGACGTGAGCACCGCCAACCGAGGCCACCGGACCGGTTCCTGGCACGGCTCCGGCCCGGTCCAGGTCAGTGGCGCCGGTCATACGAGTAGCCTCGGTGCCGTGTACCGGTTCCTGCTGAGCCCACGCTGGCTGGGCGCTCTCGCGCTGACCCTGGTTGCCGCCGCCGTCATGGTGTTCCTCGGCAACTGGCAGCTGGACCGCTACCGGGGCCGTACCGAGGTCAACGAGCGGATCGACGCGGGCCAGCGGATGACCCCGACGCCACTGGCCGACGCGCTGCGCGCTCCCACCGGCGGCGCGGGCACGACAGGCCCGGCCCCCGCCGAGGACAAGGTCTGGACGCGGGTGACAGTCACCGGCCGGTACGACCCGACGAACACCGTGCTGGTCCGTGGTCGGACGGTGGACAGCCGGGTCGGGTTCGAGGTCCTCACCCCGCTGGTTCTCGCGGACGGCACGGCGCTGCTGGTGGACCGGGGCTGGATCCCGCCGGCGCCGGGTGGGGCGACCGCCCAGCCGCAGGTGCCGGCCGTGCCGACTGGCGACGTGACAGTTGTCGGTCGTGTGCATGAGACCGAGAGCGGCGCCGGCGCGGTGGCGCGGCGCGACGGGCGGCTGGAGATCCGACGGATCGGGGTGTCACGCCTGGCCGGCGAACTGCCCTACCCGGTCTACGGCGCCTATCTGCTGCTGGACGAGCAGACCCCGGCGGCCGACCCGGTGTTCAAGGCGGTGCCGGTCGGGCACGCCAACAACTGGCAGAACTTCGGCTACGTCGTGCAGTGGTGGCTCTTCGCGGTGATGGCCCTGTTCGGCTACGGCTGGGTGGCCCGCCGCGAGGCACGCCGCGCCGCCGGCCTCGGCACCACCCCGGCCCCGCTGGACCGCGCGGCCGAGCCCACACCGAGCGCGTCCGCCTGACCGACCCGACCCGGTCCGTTCCGTTCTGTTCCGTTCCGGTGACTCACCCGGACACTCGGGGGCACCGGTGACACCACGGCAGCCGGTAGTCTCCGCCGGGTGTTCACCTCACGTTGGGGGTCCCGATGAGCGTGGATCCCACGGCACCGCTGCCCGAGCCCGTTCCGGAGACCCGGGCGCACCCGCCGATCGACCCGTGGGCCGCCGAACCACCGACCGCGCCACTGCCGACGACACCGTTCCCGGCCGCACCGGCACCAGCGCAGTTCTCCGGGCCTCCGGCCCAGTTCTCCGCACCGCCCGCGCCCTTCTCCGGGCCGCCGGCCCAGCCGGCCGGGGCATGGGGACCGGCCCAGCCGGCCGAGGGATGGACGCCGGCCCAGCCGGCCGGGGCGTGGCCGGCGGTCGGGCCGTACCCGCCGACCCCGATGGCGGTGCCCCCGGCCCTGGCCGGCTACGCGAGCGGGCCAGAGGTGGTCGCGGTGCAGATCGCCGAGATCGCGGTGAGCCCACCCGTCATCCGTACGCCGGCCGGGGTGCTGCCGCTGGCCGGGGCGACCTGGCACGTGGCCGACTACTGGCAGCGCGAGGAGAAGGTGGCCACCTGGGCACTGGTCTGCGCCATCGTCGGCTTCTTCTGCCTGTTCGTCTTGAGTTTGCTCTTCCTGCTGGTCAAGGAGACCCGGCACCACGGCACGGTGCAGGTGACGGTGACCAACGGCGCGCAGCAGTACGTGGCGCGGATCCCGGTCGCCGATCAGGCTCAGGTGGCGCACATCAACAACCAGGTGAACTACGCGAGGTCGCTGTCCAGCAGGTGACCCGGGCCGGTGCGGCCGGTCAACCGGCGGGACGGCCGGCGTGGATCGCGCGGACGGCGTCGATGGTGTCCGCCTCGGCGGCGGACTTGTCATCGCGATACCGCACCACCCGGGCGAACCGCAGCGCCATCCCCCCGGGATAGCGGGAGCTGGTCTGCACCCCGTCGAAGGCGATCTCCACCACCTGCTCGGGCCGGACCCGGACCACCCAGTCGCCGCGCTCGACCGCGAGGTCGAGGAACCGCTCGGTCTGCCACCGCAGCAGCTCGTCGGTGAGCCCTTTGAACGTCTTGCCGAGCATGACGAAGTCGCCGGTGTGCGGATCGCGCGCGCCCAGGTGCAGGTTGGACAACCAACCCTTGCGCCGGCCACTGCCCCACTCGACGGCGAGCACCACCAGGTCGAGGGTGTGCCGGGGCTTGACCTTGACCCAGGCGGCACCGCGCCGGCCGGCGTCGTAGGGGGCGTCCGGTGCCTTGACCACCACGCCCTCCTGCCCGGCGTCCAGCGCCGCAGCGAACGCGGCGGCGGCCTGCTCGGGCCCGTCGACCTCCATCCGACCGACCAGCAGCGACGAGTCGACCGCGCCTGCGAGGGCGGCCCACCGCTCCCGGCCGGGCAGGTCGATCAGGTCCTCGCCGTCGAGGTGCAGCAGATCGAAGAAGTACGGAGTGAGCACTGTCGCGCCGGTGCTGGCGGCTGCCGCGAGCACCGCCGGGGCGACCGGAGTGCGGCCGGTGGTGCTGGGGGTGGTGCGTCGGGCGGCCCGACTGGAGGTCTGCTGGAACGGCAGCGGACGGCCCGTCTCGTCCAAGCCGATCGCCTCGCCGTCGAGCACCAACTCGCGGCCCGGCAGGGCCCGGACCGCGGCGACCACCTCGGGAACCCGGGCGGTGATCTCGTCGAGGCTGCGGGTGAAGACGGCGATGTCGGCGCCCGAGCGGTGCACCTGGATGCGGATGCCGTCGAGCTTCACGTCGACCACCGCCGGCGTGCCGGTCGCGGCGAGTGCCTCGTCGACCGAGGGGGCGCTCTGCGCCAGCATCGGCGCCAGCGGTCGGCCGACCTGAAGGCCGAACCCGGCCAACTCGGCGGCCCCGCCGGACAGCGCGGCCACCGCCACGGCACGCAGGTCACCGGCGAGCAGCAGGGCCCGTCGGACCGTCGCCACCGGCACCTCGGCGGCCCGGGCGACCGCGTCGGCGAGCAACCCCGCCTGGGCGCCCTGGCGCAGCTCGCCGCTGAACAGGCCGGTGAGCAGACGCTGCTCCTCGGCGGTCGCCGCCGCGTAGAGGGCACCGAGCAGCGCCCGCCGTCGGGCCTGCGAACCCGTGCCCGCCACGGCGGCGATCTGCTCGATGGCCGCGTCCACGGACGCCACCGTCAACGTCGGCTCGGCGGCCGGGGGCGGCAGGTCACGCAGGCTCGCGTAGCCCACCCCGGTCTGTCGTTGGCGCAGCTCACCGGCCAGATAGCCGGCACCGGGCTCGACCTCGCCCGGGTCGAGCCGGCGCAACGCGTCAGCGAGCAGCTCCACCTTGGCCCGCCGGCCGCTGGTGGCGCTGACGGCAGCGGAGGTGGCTGCCAGGTGGAGGAACCGCACGCAGCTCATCCTGCCAGTCACCTCCGACACCGCCCGGGCATTGCCGTGCCCGGGCGGTGTCGGCAGGTTGCCGCCCACCAACGCGGACGACGATCAGGCGGAGACGGGCTCTTCGATGCGCAACCCCCGGGCACGGACCTCGCCAGCGACACGGGAGAGCACCGAGTCGAGGGCGACCAGTGCGGCGGAGAGCTCACCGAGCTGTTCGTTGAGCGTGTCCTCGGACCACGCGGAGACGTCGACGTCCCCCAGCGCGCTGACAGCGGCCCCCAACCGGGCCATCACCTCGTTCGTACTCATGTACGAAAGGCTATAACAGCTGACCGTCCGACACGCCGTAAACTCGCAGATCAGGCCCGAAATCGCCGTTCCGTGACCTAACTACGCGCAGCGGCGACATTGCCGAGCAGCAACGCCTCGGCGAGGCAGACCTTGGCGAACTCACCCAGGTGCAGACTCTCGTTCGGGCCGTGCGCACGGGCGTGCGGGTCCTCCACGCCGGTCACCAGGATCGCCGCATCCGGGAACATCTCCTGGAAGGTGGCGATGAACGGGATCGAACCGCCGATGCCGACGTCCACCGGGTCGGTGCCGTCCCAGGCAGCCCGGAAGGCCGACCGGGCGGCGTCGAACATCGGCCCGGACGCGTCGATCACGCACGGGTTGCCGTCGTGCTCCAGGCTGACGGTCACCTGGGCACCCCACGGAGCGTGCTTCTCCAGGTGCGCGCGAATCGCCGCGTACGCCCGCTTGGGGTCATCACCGGGAGCGAGACGGACGTTGAGCTTCGCCTTCGCGGCCGGGACCAGGGCGTTCGGCGCCTCACTGGTGGACGGCGCGTCGATGCCGAGCACCGCCACCGCGGGCTTGGTCCAGAGCCGGTCGGTGATCCGGCCGGTGCCGATGAACTGGACGCCGTCGGCCAGCCCGGCCTCGTCCCGGATCCGGCCCTCGGGGTAGTCGACGGTGGCGCCCTCCCGGCCGACCAGCCCTTCCACCGCCACGTCACCGGCGTCGTCGTGCAGTGTCGACAGCAGGCGGACCAGCGCGGTGAGCGCGTCCGGCACGGCACCGCCGAACATGCCGCTGTGCACCGCGTGGTCCAGCGTGCGCACCTCGACGAAACAGTTGACGACGCCGCGCAGCGAGGTGGTCAACGCCGGTACGCCGATGTCCCAGTTGCCGGAGTCAGCGATCACGATGACGTCCGAGGTGATCTCGTCGCGATGCTCGATCAGCAGCTGCTCCAGCGAGTCGGAGCCGTACTCCTCCTCGCCCTCGATGAAGAGCACCACACCGACCGGCAGCGCGTCCCCGTACGCCCGCAGCGCCGCGACGTGCGCCATGATGCCGGCCTTGTCGTCGGCCGCGCCCCGGGCGTAGAGGCGGCCGTCGCGCTCCACCGGCTCGAACGGGTCGGACTCCCACAGCGACCGGTCGCCGACCGGCTGCACGTCGTGGTGGGCGTAGAGCAGCACGGTGGGCGCACCGGGCGGGGCCGCCCGACGGCCGATCACCGCGGGCTGACCGCCGGAACGCACGATGTCGACGTCCAGGCCGCAGCCGCGCAGCAGTTCGGCGACCGCCTCGGCGGAACGTTCCACGTGTGAGTGGTCGAAGCCCTCGAAGGCGATGCCGGGGATGCGGACGAGACGTTCCAGGTCGGCGCGTACGCCGGGCATCTCCCGCTCGACGGCGGCCCGCACCTCGGACTCGGACATGATCGGTGAGGTCATGACCGGCATCGTATGCCGGCCTTACCCCGACGTGCTGGCCGAGCCCGTACCGTCACCGCCGCCCGCCGGCCCGGTGCCCGCCCGCGCACCGGGTGCGGCCCGGCCGGCGCGCTGCGCGCGGCCGGCTGCCTCGGTGGCGGCGTCCATCCAGGAGCGGGCCCGACCGGCGGTGCCGCCGACCCACTCGCCGACGTCGCTGGCGCCGTCGCCGAGCCGGCGCAGCAACCCGACCAACGGGTCGGTGGACCGGCTGAACTCCTCCCGGTACGACTCGGCAGCGGCCTTGATCTCCTCCGACACGCTGGTCGAGCTGTCGTCGTCGCGACGCGGGTAGTCACCGGCCAGCACCCGCCCGTACGCCCCGGAGTCGATCCACTGGCGGAGCTGCGCCGCCCGGGCCACCGGGGCCGGATGGGTGCTCCACGCCGTCATCCTGATCTTGTGCAGGCTGTCACGAAGGTCGCCGCCGCCGGCGTACTCGGCGGCCTGCTCCAGGAACGCGGCGGTGTCGATCTGGGACAGGTCACCGCCGCCCGCGAGCTTCATGAGCAGACGCAGCGCGGCCGCCGGGTCCTGCCCGGCGAGCAGACCGGCCCGGTCGGCGGACAACTCGGCCTTGCGCCACCACTCCAGCATCGCCGCGATGATCGCCCGCAGCGCGATCGCTCCCACCGGCAACCAGCTCAGGTTGGCCGCCCACCGGGTGAGGATCATGAGCATCGTCTTGTAGACCGCGTGCCCACTGCCCACGTGCCCCAGCTCGTGGCCGAGCAGGCAGCGCAGCTCGTCCTCGTCGAGGTGCTGCACGCAGGCGGAGTTGAGCACGATGAACGGCCGTTCCAGGCCCACGGCCTCGGCGCCCAACCAGGGCGACTGGGTCACGTACAGCTCGGGCAGTTCCGCCACGTCGAGCGCCGCCGCGGCCTCGGCGTAGCGCTGCCACACCGCCGGGTACTGCCGGTGGTCGACCCGGATGCCCGAGGCGAGCACGGACAGCCGGAAACCACGCTCGTTCCACATGCCGAAGAACGACCGCACCACGTCGTCGAACCCGCGCAGCTCCCGCAGGGCGACCAGAGCACCCCGGTCGGCCGGATGCTCCCAGGCCCGCGAACTGATACCGGTGAGGGTGATCCGGCGCCGCGCGGGCGCGTCCGTTGCCGACATGATGAGTCCCCCGATCGCCGCGCCCTGGGTGCTTTCGCGTCGTGCCGTTGGCCGCCGTCCCGCCCAGTGCCCTGCCGGTGGCGGCCCTCTCGCATCGTGCCGTAGCCGCTGGCGGACGTCCATGCCCCCGCTCAACCGATGCGAAGGTAGTACCGGTCCGAGTCGTGCGGCAGCGTCGGCGCGCCATCCACCAGCAGGTCCGCGTGGTCGGCCGTGTCGTCGGCCGCGAAGTGCGCCTGCTCACCGGCGTGCCAGCGACGCAGCTCGGGCAGGATCTCCGGCCCGTCCCGGGCGACCGCGCGCTCCAACCGCAACGTGGCAGGCGCGGTGACGAACACGGCCAGGGTCAGCTCCGGCCGGACGACCGCACGGGCCGCGGTGACCCCCTCCAACACCAGCACCGGCGCGACCGGAACAGGAACCGGCCGCGGCAGGAAGCTCTGCCGCACCCAGCTGTAGCGCCGGTAGGCGCCGGGCCTCCCCTCCCGCAGCGGACCGAGCACCCCCTCGTCGAGTCGGGGCCAGAAGGTGACCTGGTCGTCCCAACCGTCGAGCAGGTCGTCGGTGTGCACGACGGGCGGCCGGCCGCCGGGCAGCGCCGCCAGGGCATCCGCGAGGCGCGCGGCGAACCGGCTCTTGCCCGCGCCACTCGGCCCGTCGACCGCGACCAGCCGGGTCCGCCCCAACCGCGCCGGGCCCGCGAGCACCCGACGGGCCAGTTCGGCGTACGCCTCGACCACTGCCACTGACGACCTACCAGTCCGACGACCGGCCGGTCCCCCGACGTCATCGGCCGTTCCGGTGATGTCCACGGCCCTCCGCTGCGATGCCGGCCGGGTGGCCTCGGGACTCCGCGCGGCCTCGCAGTGTCGTGCCGGCCGTCCGGCCTCGGGGGTCAGCCCAGCCTCGCGTGGTGCATGACCGAAAGTATGCCGCCGGCGCCGCCCGCCCGGGTGATCGACTCCGATTCATTGAAATAGCGGTATCCCGGTCGACCGGACACCACGATTTCCGCAAACCCGGGTGGATCACGCCGTATCAGCGGCCTGACCGGGCCGGCTGACACGTCCGACTGACCGCCCCTGGCCGGCCGTCGTCACGTCCGGGGGAATTGGGGCGGCCACGGGTGACGGGCGGCCCGTTCGCCGCCCCGGGGTGCCACCGAATCGGCATCATCGGGTGGTGCTCCGAGATGTGATGAGCCCCGGTATCGACGCCCTGCTCGAACAGGCCCGTGCCGGGCTGCACCGACTGACTCCGCAGCAGACCGTCGAGGCGGTCCGCGGCGGTGCGCTGCTGGTCGACACCCGCACCGATCTGCAACGCCGCGAACAGGGCGACCTGCCGGGCGCGGTCGTCATCGACCGTACCGTGCTGGAATGGCGGCTCGATCCGGCCAGCGCCTGGCGGATCCCGGAGGCCACCGGGTACGACCGGGAGATCGTGCTGGTGTGCCGACAGGGCTACAGCTCCAGCCTGGCCGCCGCCAGTTTGCAGACCCTCGGGCTGCGTCGGGCCACCGACATGATCGGCGGCGTCGACGCCTGGCTCGCCGCCGGCCTCCCGACAACCGACCGCCCCGCCGACATCCGCCCTTAGTCCTCCATCACCCCGCCCAGGTGCACCACCGGGCGCCACCGCGCACTGCGTACCAGCCGCACAGGCCCCGCCC
>NZ_JAGPXS010000028.1:0-73159 GCF_018070425.1 Micromonospora sp. C81 | reverse complement strand
GGGTTAGGGGAGGCGGGTTGCTCCGGGGGCGGGGACGACCGTCAGGGTGCCGGGGGCGGTGAAGCCGCGCTCGGCGTACGCGGCCGTGACGGCTGCGGCGACCTCGTCGGCTCGGTCAGCCTCGACCAGGGCGAGAACGCAGCCGCCGAAGCCGCCGCCGGTCATCCGGGCACCCAACGCGCCGGCCGCCAACGCCGCCTCGACCGCGGTGTCGATCTCCGGCACGGTGATCTCGAAGTCGTCGCGCATCGAGACGTGCGACGCCGTGAGCAGCGGGCCGATGTCGCGGACCCGGGCGGCGCGGAGCAGCGCCACCGTGTCCAGTACGCGCTGGTCCTCGGTGACCACGTGTCGGACCCGTCGCCGGGTCTCCTCGTCGTCGAGTTGGGCCAGCGCGGCGTCGAGCTGGTCGACGCCCACGTCCCGCAGCGCGGTGACCCCGAGTGCGCTGGCCCCCGCCTCGCAGGAGCGGCGGCGGGCAGCGTACTCACCGTCGGCGTGCCGGTGCGGCGCTCGACTGTCGATGACCAGCACCGCCAGCCCGGCCGCGTCCAGGTCGAAGGGAATCTGCTCGACCGACTCGTCTCGGCAGTCCAGGAAGAGGGCGTGCCCGGCGCGGCAGCGGATGACCGCAGACTGGTCCATGATGCCGGTCGGCGCGCCCACGTAGACGTTCTCCGCCCGCTGCGCCAGCCGGGGTTGCAGCTCGGGGGAGAGCTCCAGTCCGCCGAGGTCGAGCAGGGCGGCCAGCACGGCCGACTCCAGCGCGGCCGAGGAGGAGAGACCGGAGCCCAGCGGCACGTCCGAGGCGATCGCCATCCGGGCACCAGGCACCGGGTGGCCGGCCTCGCGGAGCGCCCAGACCACCCCGGCGACGTACGCGCCCCAGCCGGTCACCCGACCCGGCTCGGCGATGTCGTCCGCGCCGAAGGTGATCGTCTCGCCGGACAGCTCGGACCAGACCGTCCACTGGTCGCCGTCCTGTCGGTCGGCGGCGACCACCGTCAGCAGCGGCAGCGCGAAGGGCAGCACGAACCCTTCGTTGTAGTCGGTGTGCTCGCCGATCAGGTTGACCCGGCCGGGAGCCGCCCAGCGGCCGGTGGCCTTGCCGCCGTACTGCTTGGTGAAACCCTCGGCGGCCCGCTCGGCGACGTCGCCGGTGGGGTTGGTCATGACTGCTCCAGGACGTGCGCGCGGTAGAACGCCCAGGCGTCGCCGACCATGTCGTGCAGGGTCGGCTTCTCGGGCACCCAGCCCAGCTCGTCGCGGGCCAGCGCGGAGGAGGCGACCAGCTCGGCGGGGTCGCCCTCGCGGCGCGGCGCGACCTCGACCGGTACGGGTTGCCCGGTGACCTCGCGGACCACGTCGACCACCTGGCGGTTGCTGAAGCCGTTGCCGTTGCCGAGGTTGTAGATGCGGTGCTGGCCCGCGGTGGCGGCGCCCAACGCCAACAGGTGTGCCCGGGCGAGGTCGGCGACGTGGATGTAGTCGCGGACGCAGGTGCCGTCGACGGTGGGGTAGTCGTCGCCGAAGAGCTGGAGCTTCTCCCGCCGGCCGGCGGCGACCTCCAACGCGATCGGAATGAGGTGTGTCTCCGGGTCGTGCCGCTCGCCGAGCGAGACGTCACCGTCGAGGTGGGCGCCGGCCACGTTGAAGTAGCGCAGCGAGACGGCGGCCAGCCCGTGTGCGACGGCCTCCGAGGTGAGCGCCATGTCGGCGGCGAGCTTGGTGGCGCCGTACGTGTTGGTGGGCGCCTTGACCGCGGTCTCGCCGATGGGCAGCTCGGTGGGGTTGCCGTAGACGGCGGCGGTGGAGGAGAAGACCATCCGGGGCACCCCGGCGGCCCGGACCGCGTCGATCAGGGCGAGCGTGCCGACGGTGTTGTTCTGCCAGTACAGCTCCGGCTTGACCATCGACTCCCCGGCGGCGATCAGGGCGGCGAAGTGCAGCACCCCGTCGAAGCCGGCGTCCGGGGTGACGATGCGGGCGGCGTCGTGGATGGACGCCTGCACGTGGGTGGCGTCCGGCGCGAGCGCCTCGCGGTAACCGGTGCGCAGGTCGTCCAGGACGACGACCTGGTGGCCCGCGTCGAGCAGCATCCGGGTCACCACGCTGCCGATGAAGCCGGCGCCCCCGGTGACGAGCAGTTTCACGTCGTTGCCTCCTGCCTGGCCCGCCCGGGACGTGGCCCTTCGTGATCACCCTAAGACGACGGCCGGCACCGTCGCCGACGCCGTCCTCATCCCCATCCCATCATAATCTCTCACGATTAAACAGACCCGAACATCTGTGGTCCGCGCCGCGTGATCCCCCGGTGCGACGGGCCAAGGGTGTCTACCATCTCTGTCATGCGGGAAGCGGCCCGTACCGGGCTCCGGCGACGCGTGCGGGTGCCGCCCCGCCGCGACCCCGGGCCGCTCGCCCGGGCCGTCGCCCGGGTGCTGGTCCGCGCTGCCGATGGTGCCACCCGACTCGTCACCGATCTGCTCGGGGCGGGCCCGGCAGCTGGCCGGGAGCGCATCTCCGAAGCCGAACTGCGGGACCTGGTCGCTGCGAACACGGTGCTCGACCCGGACGAGCGGCACATCATCGACGAGGTCCTGGTCGCCGGTGCCAGCCTGATCCGCGAGGTGATGATGCCGCGCACCGAGGTGGTCTTCCTCCCGGCGCGGCTGACCATCGCCGAGGCCGCCCGGTTGGTCCGCGCCGAGACGCACACCCGTTACCCGGTCACCGACGGCACCCACGACGACGTGGTCGGCTTCGTGCACCTCCGTGACGTGCTGCTGCGCCCGGACGCCGACCCGTGCGTCACCGTCGGTCAGCTGGCCCGGGAGGTGAAGCGGCTCCCCGGCAGCAAGCGGGTGCTGCCCGCACTGACCGAGATGCGTCGAGAGGGCCAGCACCTGGCCGTGGTGGTCGACGAGTACGGCGGCACCGCCGGGATCGTCACCCTGGAGGACCTCATCGAGGAGCTGATCGGCGAGATCCACGACGAGTACGACGCCACGCCGGACCCGGTGCGCGCCGGCCTGCCCGCCGTGGTGGACGGCCGTCTCAACCTCGCCGACTTCGCCGAACGGACCGGGGTGGCACTGCCCGCCGGCCCGTACGAGACGGTTGGTGGATTCGTGATGGCCGCGCTGGGCCGGCTTCCGGTTGACGGCGACGAGGTCCCGGTGCCCGGAGAACCCGACGAGGGCGACGCGCCCGACCCGGTTGGCACGACGGGCGGCTGCCTGCTGCGGGTGCTCGCGTTGGACGGCCGCAGGGTGGCCCGGCTCGCGGTCTCCGCCGTCCACCCAGCCGAGCAACGCCAAGAGCCCGACAGCGGGCAACGCCACCAGAAGGACGCCGGGCAGCGCCACGAGCCGGACAGCGTGGCGGCTCGGGGCGGCGGCTCCGGGCCGGCGCGGGAGGCCGTGGGCGGACAGCAGCGCCGGGTCGCGGTCGGGCCGACGCGCCGGGTCGGCGCGGGCGAACCACGCGAGGTCAGCAGCCCGACATCGGCGGGCCGCGGCCGACCCGCCGGCCCGTCATGACGGACCCGGTTGGTTGCTGACAGAATTATCGCCATGTCCGACGTTCCCGCCCGCCCCCGCGTCTTCTCCGGTATCCAGCCGACGGCCGACTCGTTCCACCTCGGCAACTACCTGGGCGCGGTACGGCACTGGGTGGCTCTCCAGGAGACCCACGACGCGTTCTACTGCGTGGTGGACCTGCACGCCATCACCGCGGGGCACGACCCGGCGCTGCTGCGCCAACGGACCCGGGTGGCCGCCGCCCAGCTCTTCGCGGTCGGGCTCGACCCGGATCGCAGCACCCTGTTCGTGCAGTCGCAGGTGCCCGAGCACCCGCAGCTGGCCTGGGTGCTCGGCTGCATCACCGGCTTCGGTGAGGCCAGTCGGATGACCCAGTTCAAGGACAAGTCGCAGAAGCACGGCAACGACCGGTCCAGCGTCGGGCTGTTCACCTACCCGATCCTGCAGGCCGCCGACATCCTGCTCTACCAGGCCAACGCGGTGCCGGTCGGCGAGGACCAGCGGCAGCACCTGGAGCTTTCGCGGGACCTTGCCCAGCGGTTCAACTCGTTGTTCGGCCAGACGTTCACGATCCCGGCGCCGCACATCGTGAAGGACACCGCCAAGATCACCGACCTTCAGGACCCGACGGCGAAGATGTCCAAGTCGTCGTCCTCGCCGGCCGGCATCATCGACCTCCTGGAAGACCCGGCCCGCTCCGCCAAGAAGATCAAGTCGGCGGTCACCGACACCGGTCGCGAGATCGTCTTCGACACCGAGACCAAGCCGGGTGTGTCCAACCTGCTGACCATCCACTCGGCGCTGAGCGGTCGGAGCATCGACGAGCTGGTGGCCGCCTTCGCGGGCCGCGGCTACGGCGACCTGAAGAAGGAGTTGGCCGAGGTCGTCACGGACTTCGTCCGCCCCATCCAGGAGCGCACCCGCAGCTACCTCGACGACCCGGCGCAGCTGGACAAGCTGCTCGCCAGCGGCGCGGAGAAGGCCCGCGCGGTGGCCGCGACGACCCTGCGGTCCGCGTACGAGCGGGTGGGTTTCTTCCCGCCCGTTCGTGGCGAGTAGCTCGCGGGACAGGTGGACGGGTCGGTGGCCGGAGGGGCGGCGCGAAGCGTGGATCGCAGTGGCGGGGTTTCGCCGACCGGCGACACCATCCAGATCGGCATCGCGGTGGACATTCCCGAGCCGTGGGGTGCCCAGCTCACCCGGCGGCGCGTCGAGGCCGGCGACCCGCTCGCGGTGCCCGCGCACGTGACGTTGCTCGGGCCCACCGAGATCCAGACGGCCAACCTGCCCGCTGTCGAGCGGCACCTGGCCGCCGTCGCCGCCGGGCACCTGCCGTTCGCGCTGCACCTGCGGGGCACCGGCACGTTCCGTCCGGTCACCCAGGTGGTGTTCGTCGCGGTCGCCGCCGGGATCAGCGAGTGCGAACTGCTGGCCGCCGCGATCGCCGCGGCACCAGGTCTACAACGGCAGGCGCGCTTCCCGTACCATCCGCACGTCACCGTGGCGCAGGACGTGCCGCCGGAGGCCCTGGACAAGGTGTACGAGGACCTGGCCGACTTCTCCGCGATGTTCGAGGTCGACGCGTTCACCCTCTTCTCGCACAGCGGGGAGGCCCGGTGGCAGCCGCGTCGGGACTTCCGCCTCGGCGACTGAGCCGTCGGCGACGCGCCGATCGGTGAGCTTCGGGAGCCGGTTGCCACGACGGCGGTGGGAGATCGGCGAGGATGATCGCGTGAACGTGATCGGCCGCATCGAGGCGGGCATCGACCGCTGGGTGAGCGCCGCGCGCCGCCGGTCGGGCCTCTTCGACCACGTCTGGCGGGCCGGCGCCCTGTACGCCGACGTGCTGGCCGGGCGGTTGGCCGCAGCGATCGCCTACTACGGCTTCTTCGCGGTGTTCGCTCTCGCCCTGGTCGCGTACTCCATCTTCGGCGCGATCCTTGAGGACAACGACGAGGTCAGCGCGGCGGCGGCCGACTTCCTCAAGGAGAATCTGCCGTTCCTGGACGCCGAGCAGATCGCCAACTCCAGCGGCACGGTCGGTGTGGTCGGCCTGGTCATCCTGGTCTTCACCGGGATCGGCTGGGTGGAGGCGATCCGGTCCTCGCAGCGGTTGATGTACTCACTCAACCAGCAGCCGGGCAACCTGGTGATCCGGCGGCTGGTCGACCTGGGCGTGATGATCGGCATCTTCGTGCTGCTGGGCGTCTCGGTCGCGGCGGTGGACGCGTTGGAGTCGGTGCTGCGGTTCCTGTTGCGCAGCACCGGGTCGGTCGGTCTGACCACGATCAGCGCGGTGCTCAGCGTGCTGGTCAACGCGGTGCTCGCCACCGCGTTGCTCCTCGCGGTGCCCCGGCTGCGGATGAGCCGGTCCCGGCTTCGTCCGGTGGTGCTGCTGGTGGCGATCGGCATCACGCTGTTGAACACGGTCGGGCGCTACTACGTGGTGCGTACCGAGCGGAATCCGGCGTACACCGTTGTGGCTGGCGCCGTTGGTCTGCTGCTCTACCTCTACCTGCTCAATCAGCTGGTGTTGTTCGGCGCGGCGCTGCTCGCGACCAGTTCGAACGGGCGGGTGGTGGATTTGGCGGAGGCCGCCGCCCCGCCCAAACCGGCCGACGAGGACACCGACCCCGGTACGCCGGGCGGTGGGGGCTGATGACGGAAGGTGCCCACGTGCTGATCTCGGTCGACCCGGACTCGTCGGTGCCCCCGTACGAGCAGGTACGCGGGCAGCTCGCCGAGATGATCGGCGACGGCCGGTTGCCGGTCGGCAGCCGCCTGCCCACCGTCCGGCAGCTCGCCGCCGACCTGAGGCTGGCCGCGAACACGGTGGCCCGGGCGTACCGGGAGTTGGAGGTGGCCGGGCTGCTGGAGACCCGGGGGCGCAACGGCACCTTCGTCGCCCCTGGCCGGGACGACGCCGTCGACCGGTTGCAGCGGGCGGCGGCCGGGTACGCGGCCGAGGCGGCTCGGCTCGGCGTGGCGCCGGCCACCGCGCTCGCTCTGGTCCGTGCCGCCCTGGACGCCGCCCGCCCCGGCTGACCGGCCGCTGATCGACCGCCGGACGGGCGGTAACTGAGCCGAAAGGCATCGTGGCTCGCGTTTGCGGACCATGATGAGCCGGTGGGCGCACTCATGACACTGGACCTGCCGGCGGACTCACCGCTTCTCGGCCTGCCGTGGATCATCACCTTCGGTCCGCTCGGTGACCTCGATGAGTGGGAGCCGGTGGTCTGCGGGCCGTACGAGCGGCCGCACGCGTTGGCGCTGGCCGAGGCGGTGGTTGCCGAGGAGCAGCTGATGGCCGTGGTGGAGCCGCTGCTGCCGGCGCTGTCGGCCGACGAGATCCGCAGTGAGATCGCCGCTGCGCAGGTCGCCGCCGAAGACGAGGCCCGCCAGGTGGAGGGGGCCGACCTCTACGGTGACTTCGAGGACGTGATCGACGAGGAGTTGGACGCCGCCGCCGACGAGGCGGGGCACGGCGAACCCGTGGAGCCGCCGGACGAGGCCGAGGTGCGCGCCGGCTTCACCCGGATCGCGGCGCTGCTCACTGCGAAGTGACCCCGGGAACGGTCAGCGGGTCGCGGCGACCCCCGGGACGGTCAGCGGGTCGTGGCGACTCCCGGGAGACGGTCAGCGGGTCGGTGCCGAGTCCAGCACGCAGAACTCGTTGCCCTCGGGGTCGGCGAGCACCGTGAACTGTTCGGATCCGGTCTGACCGATGTCGACATGGCGTGCGCCGAGGTCGATCAGGCGCCGTACCTCGGTCTGCGGGTCGGTGTCGGCGACCAGATCGAGGTGCAGACGGTTCTTGCCCCGTTTGCCGGTGCCGGAGCCCTGCAACCAGAGGGTGGGCGCCGTGGCGGACGGGCCGCCCGGGGGCCACAGCTTGGCGCTGCCGTCGTCGCCCTGCTCGATGTCGTAGCCGAGGGCCGCCGACCAGAACGACACCATCAGGTCAATGTCCTCGACGTCTAGTGTGCACTGCGCAATCCGTACGCCCATGGGTTTCCGGTACCCACGGCGGCGGCGGTGAACACGCCGGGCCCGGACGGACACCGGCGCCACGCGGAGCGGACTCCGCGTGGCGCCAGCGCCACCTCACCCCCCACCACAAGGGGTTGGTAGCCCAGTCGCCCGTTGGCGCGGGGCACGACGGACGACCAGGTCGAAAACGAGTTACCCGCTCAGCGCCGTTCCAACCAGGCTGCCGCGTCGACCGGTAGCAGGTGACCGGAGCCCTGCTCGGTGAGCGTGTCGCTGGCGACGAGCGGCTGACCGTACCCGTCGATCAGGACCGGCGCGCCGCTGAGGTTGACCACGCAGGTCAGCACGGTTTCGCCGGCGGTGCGGGAGAAGGCGAGCACGTCCGGCCCGCTCTCCAGCCAGGTGACCCCGCCGGCGTCGACAGCCAGCGCCGGGTGGTCGCGGCGGATTCGCAGCGCGGCCCGGTACAGCTCCAGCGTCGAGCCGGGTACGCCGCTCTGCGCGTCGACGGAGAGGGCCCGCCAGGTGGCGGGGGTGGGCAGCCAGCTCGCCTCGCTGCCGGCCGGTCCGAAGCCGTACGGGGCCAGGTCGCCGCTCCACGGGAGTGGCACCCGGCAACCGTCGCGGCTCTCGCCGGTGCGCAGAAACGCGGGGTCCTGGCGCAGCTCGTCGGGAAGGTCGAGGACCTCGGGCAGGCCCAGTTCCTCACCCTGGTAGAGGTAGGCGCTGCCGGGCAGGGCGAGCATCAGCAGGCTGGCGGCGCGGGCTCGGCGCAACCCCTCGACGCCGTCGCCGTAGCGGGTGACGTGTCGCTGCTTGTCGTGGTTGGAGAGCACCCAGGTGGTCGGTGCGCCGACCACCGTCGACTCGGTCAACGCGGTGTCGATCACCTTGCGGAACGAGTCGGCCGTCCAGGTGGCGTCGAGGAAGTCGAAGCTGAACGCCTGGTGCAGCTCGTCTGGGCCGACGTAGCGGGCGAGCCGTTGCGGGGTCTCGGCCCACGCCTCGGCGACCGCCATCCGACCGCCTGGGTAGCTGTCCAGGATGGGCCGCCAGGCACGGTAGATCTCGTGCACCTCGTCCTGGTCGAAGTAGGGCAGCCGGCCCTTTCCGAGCAGTTCGACCTGGCGCTGGCCGGTGGTCATCGTGCTGAAGCCGACGTCCGGCAGCCCGTCCGCCTTGATCATGCCGTGTGCCACGTCGACGCGGAACCCGTCCACGCCCCGGTCCAGCCAGAACCGCAGCACGTCCTCGAACTCGGCGCGGACCTCCGGGTGGCGCCAGTTCAGGTCCGGTTGGGCCGGGTCGAACAGGTGCAGGTACCACTGACCGTCGGCGGTCCGGGTCCAGGCCGCGCCGCCGAAGATGCTCTCCCAGTCGTTCGGAGGCAGCTCGCCGTTCGGGCCCTGGCCGTCGGCGAAGAGGTAGCGGGCCCGCTCCGGCGAGCCGGCGCCGGCGGCGAGGGCGGCGGTGAACCAGCGGTGCGCGCTGGAGGTGTGGTTGGGCACCAGGTCGACGATGATCCGCAGGTCGAGGGTGTGCGCGTCGGTGATCATCGCGTCGAAGTCGGCGAGGGTGCCGAACATCGGGTCGACGTCACGGTAGTCGGCGACGTCGTACCCGCCGTCGATCATCGGGGAGGTGTAGAACGGGGTCAGCCAGAGCGCGTCCACCCCGAGGTCGCGCAGGTACGGCAGGCGTTGCCGGATGCCCTGGAGGTCGCCGACGCCGTCGCCGTCACTGTCGGCGAAGCTGCGGACGTACACCTGGTAGACGACCGCGGAGCGCCACCAGTCGTCCTCGGTGGTGTGCGGCGGGGTGGTGGTGCTGATCATCCGAGCAATATGCCGGCCCGCCCTTGCAAGAGTCAAGCAGATCTTGCGTAAGACAGTCGTGCGGAAGTCGGAACGACTGCGGTGGAGCCGCGCACAACCAGCTCCGGGCGGAACAGGTACTCCGAGTGCGGGGCGCCGTGCCCGTTGATCTCGTCGACCAGGGCCCGGACGGCGGCGACCGCCATCGCGATGACCGGCTGCCGCATGGTGGTCAGCGGCGGGTCGGTGAAGGCCATCAGCGGTGAGTCGTCGTAGCCGACCACGGAGAGATCGCCGGGCACGCTGAGGCCACGTTGGCGGGCCGCCCGGACCGCTCCGAGAGCCATCAGGTCGGAGCCGCAGACGACGCCGGTGACACCACGGTCGAGCAGTCGACCGGCCGCCGCCTCGCCACCCTCCACACCGAACAACGACAGCTCGGCCAGGGGGCCCAGATCCGATTCGGCGACACCGGCCAGGCGCGTCATCGCCGAGCGCCAACCGGCCACCTTGCGCTGCACGGGAACGAACCGGTCCGGGCCGGTGATCAGGCCGATCCGCCGGTGCCCGAGCGCGACCAGGTGGGCGACGGCCAGCTCGGCCGCCTCCCGGTCGTCGCAGGAGACGAAGGGCGCGCCGATGCCCGGCACGTACCCGTTGATCATCACGACCGGCAACGGTCGGGCGAGCAGTGCCCGGTAGCGGTCGTGGTTTGCGGCGGTGTCGGCGTGCAGGCCGGAGACGAAGGCGATCCCGGAGACCTGCCGGTCCAGCAGCATCTCCACGTACTCGTCCTCGGTCACCCCGCCGGCGCTCTGGGTGCAGAGCACCGGCGTGAAACCGCTCTGTGCCAGGGTCGACTCGATGACCTGGGCGAAGGCGGGGAAGATCGGGTTGTCCAGCTCCGGCACCACCAGGCCGACCAGCCCGGCGCTGCGTTTGCGCAGTCGGGCCGGGCGCTCGTAGCCGAGCACGTCGAGGGCGGTCAGGACGGCCTGCCGGGTCTCCGGGGCCACGCCGGGGCGGTCGTTGAGCACCCGCGACACCGTGGCCTCGCTCACTTCGGCCTGCTGGGCGATGTCGGACAGTCGAGCGCGCATGGCGGCACTTTAGCCCACCGGCAAGTTCTTGCGGGGTCCTTTGCAAGCGCTTCCATTACTTGCAACCTCTTGCTAACGTGCCCGCAACATGCGAGAGCAGCGGCGCAGCACCCCTGCGCCGGATGGCAAGAACTTCCAGAGGTTCCCACTGGCGGGCCGCCCTTCCCCCGGCGGACCCGCCATGACGACAGGAGTACCGATGCGCATCCGTACCGCGGGTGTGGTTGCCCTCTTCGCCCTGGCGCTCGCCGCCTCCGGCTGTGGCGGCGACAGCGACGAGCCGGCCGCGAAGGAAACCCCCAAGGCAGCCGGCGGCAAACTGGTGATCTGGGCGGACGACAAGCGCACCGTCGCCCTCAAGCCGTTCGCCGAGAAGTTCGGTCAGGAGAACGGCGTCACCGTCGAGGTCCAAGCCGTCAGCAAGGACCTGCAGACCAACTTCGTCACCGCCTCCCAGCAGGGCAGTGGCCCGGACGTGGTGGTCGGCGCGCACGACTGGATCGGCAACCTCGTGCAGAACGGCGCCATCGACCCCGTGCAGCTCGCCGCCGAGCAGAAGAGCGCGTTCAACGAGACCGCCGTCAAGGCCGTCACCTTCAACGGGCAGCTCTACGGCGTGCCGTACGCGCAGGAGAACCTGGCGCTGATCCGCAACACCGAGCTGGCCCCCGAGGCGCCGAAGACCATCGAGGACCTGGTCGCCTCCGGCAAGAAGCTCAAGGCGGCGAAGAAGGCCACCGAGACGCTCTGCCTCCAGGTCGGCCAGAACGGCGACGCGTACCACATCTACCCGCTCTACAGCTCCGCCGGCGGTTACCTCTTCGGCACCGCGGCCAACGGGGACTACGACCCGAAGGACCTGGGCGTGGGCAAGCCCGAGTCGATCGAGGCCTTCAAGAAGATCGGCGCGCTGGGCGAGAAGGGCGAGGGCGTACTCAAGCGCTCCATCTCGGACACCAACTCGATCTCCACGTTCACCGGCAAGAAGTGCGCGTACCTGGTCTCCGGCCCGTGGGCGGTGGCCGACGTCAAGAAGGCCAACATCTCCTACGACATCTCGGCCATCCCCGGCTTCGCCGGCGGCAAGGAAGCCCAGCCGTTCGTGGGTGTGCAGGCGTTCTACGTCGCCGCCAAGGGCAAGAACAAGGCGCTGGCCCAGGAGTTCGTGGCCAACTACACCACCACGCCCGAGCTGGCCGTCGCGCTCTACAACGCCGAGCCCCGGCCGCCGGCGCTGACCGCCGCCCTCGACCAGGTCAAGGGCAACGACCCGGATCTGGCCAAGTTCCAGGAGGCCGGTAAGAACGGTCAGGTCCTCCCGGCCATCCCGGCGATGGCCGCGATCTGGGACCCGTTCGGCAAGGCCCAGGCCGCCGTCATCGGCGGGGCCGACCCGACCAGCACCATCACCACCGCCGGCAAGACCATTTCCGGCCAGATCAAGTAATGAGTACGCCGCTGTCCGGCCCGGAGTCCGCCACGCGGACTCCGGGCCGGGAGCCCGCCGGCTCCCCACCCCCGCGCCCACGTGCCTCGCGCTCGCGCGACGACGCCCCGATCACAGTGGCCGGGCTCGCCGGCAAGGTGCTCCTTCTCGGTCTGACCGCCGGCATCGCGGTCTGGGCGGCCTTCCCGCTCATCGCCGCCGAGATGTGGACCGGCCTCGCCCTGCTGGCGGCGTCCACGGTCGGGCTGTTCTACCTGTACCTCACCCGCCGGCACGTCCCGGCCAAGTACCTGGTCCCGGGCACCCTGTTCCTGATCGCCTTCCAGGTCTTCCCGGTGCTCTACACCGCCAGCACCGCCTTCACGAACTTCGGGGACGGGCACCGGGGCAGCAAGGACGACGCGGTCGTCGCGATCCAGACCTCGTCGGTCACCCAGGTGCCGGGGTCCGCCGAATACGCCCTGTCGATCGCCACCAAGGGCGATCCGGCCACCGGTCCGCTGGTCTTCCTGGTCACCGACCCCGGCACCGGCGCGGTCTCCGTCGGCGACACCGGAGGGCTCCGCCAACTCGACGCCGCCGACGTCACGGTCGCCACGGGCGGCAAGGTCACCGCCGCCGACGGCTACACAGTGCTGACCTTCGGCCAGGCCAGCGCCCGCAGCAAGGAGATCACCGACCTGGTGGTCCCGACCGCCGGTGGCGCGGTGCGCTCCAGCGGCCTGTCCCGGGCGTACGAGGGCAAGGCGGTGCGGGCGTACGAGGCTGGCTGCGACTGCGTACGGGACACCGAGACCGGACGGACCTGGACCGCCGACGAGGAGGCGGGCGCCTTCGTCGCCGCCGACGGCGAGCGGTTGGCCCAGGGCTGGAAGGTCAACGTCGGGCTGAACAACTTCACCCGGGTGCTCACCGACGAGAACATCTCCGGGCCGTTCCTCGGCACCCTGGTCTGGAACTTCGCCTTCGCCATCGGCTCCACCGGTGGGACGTTCCTGCTCGGCACGCTGATCGCGCTCGTCCTGCACTCGCCCCGGATGCGCGGCACCAACTTCTACCGGGTGCTGCTGGTCCTGCCGTACGCCATGCCGTCGTTCGCGATGCTGCTCGCCTGGCGGGACATGTTCAACGCCGACTTCGGCCTGATCAACAGTCTGTTCGGCCTGGACGTTGACTGGTTCGGTCAGGAGTGGACGGCCCGCTTCGCCGTCATCCTCGTGCAGCTCTGGCTCGGCTACCCGTACATGTTCCTGGTCGCCACCGGCGCCCTGCAGGCCATCCCGCGTGAGCTCACCGAGGCCACCTCGGTCGACGGGGCGTCGCCCTGGCAGTCCTTCCGCGCGGTCACCCTGCCGCTGCTCCTGGTCGCCCTGTCGCCGTTGCTGATCTCGTCGTTCGCGTTCAACTTCAACAACTTCAACGCGATCTACCTGACCACCGAGGGTGCGCCCTTCCCGGCCGACAACCCTGCCAACGGCGCGACCGACCTGCTGATCACGTACACCTACCGGCTCGCCTTCGGCGGGCAGGGCGCGCAGTTCGGCTTCGCCGCCGCGATCTCGCTGTTCATCTTCGCCATCGTCGCGGTGGTCTCCGCGATCAGCTTCCGCCGGACCCGCAAGCAGGAGGAGGTGTACGGGTGACAACGGTCAACCACATCCGGACCGGTCGGCGGCGTGGCCGCTGGTTGGCCGAGGTCGGCTGGCGGCACGTCGTCGCCGTGCTCGCCGTGCTGTTCAGCCTGTTCCCGATCCTGTTCGTGCTGTCCGCCGCGCTCAACCCGCTCGGCACGCTGTCCACCACCGAGCTGGTGCCCACCGGCGGGGTGTCGCTGGACAACTTCGGCGAGCTGTTCGATCGCACCGCCTTCGGACGGTGGTTCCTCAACTCGTTGCTGATCGCCGGGGTGGCGTCGTTCGCGTCGGTGTTCCTGTCCGCGCTGGCCGCGTACGCCTTCTCGCGGATGCGGTTCCGCGGCCGCCGGGTCGGGCTGCTCTCACTGCTGCTGATCCAGATGTTCCCGCAGTTCCTGGCGATCGTGGCGATCTACCTGATCTTCGGCACGATCACCGACCTGTGGCCGTCGATCGGCTTCAACACCCCGTGGGGCCTGCTGCTGCTCTACCTGGGTGGGGCGCTCGGGGTGAACACCTGGCTGATGAAGGGCTTCTTCGACACGCTGCCGCGCGAGCTGGACGAGTCGGCGACCATGGACGGCGCGTCGCACGCCCAGGTCTTCTTCCGGATCATGCTGCCGCTGGTGGCGCCGATCCTGGCGGTGGCCGGGCTGTTGGCCTTCATCGGCACGATCAACGAGTTCCTGATGGCCAACGTGTTCCTCACCAGCAGCGACTCCAAGACTCTCGCAGTCGGGATGTACGGCCTGGTGCAGGGCAACCAGAGCAACAACAACTTCGGGATCTTCGCGGCCGGCACCCTGCTCACCGCCATCCCCACCGTGCTGGTCTTCCAGCTTCTCCAGCGCTACATCGTCTCCGGCCTGACCGCCGGCGCGGTCAAGGGCTGACCGTGCCGCGGCCGGAGTCGACGCGCCGACCGCCAGACCCCCTACTACAAACCGTCGTTGATGGGAGAGGATGGGCGGCGTGGAAGCGCTGCGACTAATCCTCCTCTACGTCCATCTGATCGGCTTCGCCCTGCTGCTCGGCGGATCGATCGCCCAATACATCAGCGGTCGGCTACGGATCAACCCGGCCATGCTCTGGGGGGCGGTGATCCAGTTGTTGACCGGGCTCGGCCTGTCCGCCCCGCTGCGCGACGGGGACGAGCCGGCGCCCGCGAAGCTTGTGACAAAGTTGGTGATCGCGCTGCTGATCTTTGTCATGGTCTTCTTCTCCCGGAAGCGGGACGCGGTGAACCGTGGTCATTTCCTGACGATCGTCGGCCTGACCCTGGTCAACGCGGCGGTCGCGGTCTTTTGGCGGTAACGTCCGGGGAGAGGGCCGACCCCGGGAAAACGGACGTTTCGGACGGCACGTCGCTTGCTTACCAGCACGAAGAGTGACGTGCCCCACGCAAGGGTTACACCCGGGTAACAGGCGCTCAACAGTCGTGCACGATTGTCGGCCGGTGGGTGGGCGCGGGCGTACGCTCCCGTCCGTAACGTGGGACAGCCGGCGGCACACCGCAGGTCGGCTGATGGGCTGCCACCGCACTAGGCGCGGTGTGCAATGGGAAGGAGACGTCTTGCGCTCGGTGCGTGGGATGCGGATCGCCTCGATCGTCGCGGCAGGTGGGCTTGTGCTCACCGCCGCCGCTTGTGGCGAGGCCCCCGATGATGACAACAACGCCGGCAGTGGCGGCAAGAAGTTCAGCGCCTGCATGGTGACCGACGTCGGTGGCATCGACGACAAGTCGTTCAACACCTCGGCCTGGAAGGGTCTCGAGGAGGCCAAGGCCGCCAACAGCAACATCGAGACCAAGTTCGTGGCGTCGAAGGCCGAGGCCGACTACGAGCCGAACCTGACGCAGTACGTCAACCAGAAGTGCGACTTCATCCTGGCGGTCGGTGGTCTGATGGCCAACGCCACCTCGAAGATCGCCAAGGCCAACCCGAACCAGGCGTTCGGCATCGTCGACGCCAACCCGGGTGACGCCAACGTCTACCCGATGCAGTTCGACACCGCGCAGGCCGCGTTCCAGGCCGGTTACCTGGCCGCCGGGATGAGCAAGTCCGGCAAGGTGGGCGCGTACGGCGGCCTGCCGATCCCGCCGGTGACCATCTTCATGGATGGCTTCGTCGACGGCGTGGCGTACTACAACAAGACCAAGGGCAAGAACGTCCAGGCGCTGGGTTGGAACAAGGAGACCCAGAAGGGCTCCTTCACCAACGACTTCGCCAAGCAGGACGAGGGCAAGAAGGTCTCCGACGCGCTGGTCGCCCAGGGTGCGGACATCATCATGCCGGTCGCCGGTGGCGCAGGCCTCGGCACCACCGCCGCGGCCAAGGCCTCGGGTGGCAAGTACAGCACCATCTGGGTGGACGTCGACGGCTGCGAGAGCACCCCGGACTGCTCGGCCATCATCACCACGGTGGTCAAGAACATCCCGGAGGCCGTCAAGGAGGCCGTGCTCAAGGCCGCCGGTGGCGAGAAGCTGCAGGCCAACCCGGGCTTCGTGGGCACCCTGGCCAACACCGGCGTCTCGATCGCCCCGTACCACGACTTCGACAGCAAGGTTCCGGCCGAGCTGAAGGCCGAGGTCGACAAGATCAAGGCGGACATCGCCGCCGGCACCATCACCGTCACCTCGAAGGCCCAGCCGACCAAGTGACAACCGCCCGGCTCCTCCGGTGAGATCATCGGGGAGGTCGGCGGGGGACAGGTACGACCGATCGGCCGCTTCGGCCCTGCGGGTGACCGTGGGGTCGGAGCGGCCGATCGCGCACCACGTCAACCGGGCCGCTCCGGCCAGGTTGACGGCAGCTAGGCTGCACCATCGCTCGCACTCCAGGAGGTTGCGCTGAGACTCGAACTGCGCGGCATCACCAAGCGGTTCGGTGATCTGGTCGCCAACGACCACATCGACCTGACGGTGGAGCCTGGAGAGATTCATGCCCTGCTCGGCGAGAACGGCGCGGGCAAGTCGACCCTGATGAACGTGCTCTACGGGCTCTACCAGCCCGACGAGGGCGAGATCCTGGTCGACGGCAAGCCGTTGAAGCTGAAGGGCCCGTCCGACGCGATCGGTGCCGGGATCGGCATGGTGCACCAGCACTTCATGCTGGTGCCGGTCTTCACCGTCGCCGAAAACATCATGCTCGGCGCCGAACAGGTCCGGGGCGGCATCGCCGGTTTCCTGGACCGCCGACGTGCCCGGCGCGAGGTCACCGAGGTGTCCGAGCGCTACAACCTGCGGGTCGACCCGGACGCGGTGGTCGAGGACCTGCCGGTCGGCATCCAGCAGCGAGTCGAGATCGTCAAGGCGCTCACGCGCGACGTCGACCTGCTCATCCTGGACGAGCCGACCGCCGTGCTCACCCCGCAGGAGACCGAGGAACTGCTGACGGTCATGCGGTCGCTCAAGGCGGCCGGCAAGTCGATCGTCTTCATCACCCACAAACTGGGCGAGGTCAAGGCCATCGCCGACCGGATCACGGTGATCCGACGCGGCAGGACCGTGGGCACCGCCTCGCCGGACGCCAGTCGGGACGAGCTGGCCGCGATGATGGTCGGGCGCAACGTCCGACTCACCGTGGACAAGGGCCCGGCCACTCCCGGTGAGCCGGTGCTGGAGGTGACCGGGCTGGTCGTCGACGACGACCGGCAGATCCGCGCGGTGGACGGGGTTGACCTGACCGTGCGTGCGGGCGAGGTGCTCGGCGTGGCGGGCGTACAGGGCAACGGTCAGACCGAGCTGATCGAGGCGATCATGGGCCTGCGGCCGGTGCTCGCCGGCACGGTCAGCCTGGTCGGCGACCGGATCGACGGCTGGAAGCCCAAGAAGGTGCTCCGCGCGGGCGTCGGCTACGTGCCCGAGGACCGCAGCGTGGACGGCCTGGTCAAGGAGTTCAGCGTCGCGGAGAACCTGGTGCTGGACATCTACGACCGGCCGCCGTTCGCTGCCGGGCTCGCGCTCAAGCCGGACGCGATAGCGGCGTCGGCGAAGGAGCGGATCGAGCAGTTCGACGTCCGCACGTCATCGGCCGACGCGTCGGTGGGCACCCTCTCCGGCGGCAACCAGCAGAAGGTGATCGTCGCCCGGGAGCTGTCCCGGCCACTGAAGCTCTTCATCGCGGCCCAGCCGACCCGTGGCGTCGACGTCGGGTCGATCGAGTTCATCCACAGCCAGATCATCCGCGAGCGGGACATCGGCACCGCCGTCATGGTGGTCTCCAGCGAGCTCGACGAGGTGATCGGGCTGGCCGACCGGATCGCGGTCATGTACCGCGGTCGCATCATCGGCATCGTCGGCCCGGACACCCCGCGTGAGGAGATCGGCCTGCTGATGGCCGGCATCAGCCCGGACGCGGCACACGAGCGCAACACGGACGCCGTGCCCAGCGACGGGCCGGCCACCGACGGGAGCCCGGCGAGCGGCCCGGGTTCCGCGAGCGAGGACGAGGCATGACCAACCCCCCAACCCCGCAATCCGGCTCGCCGGACAAGGAGCCGGCGAGCGAGGCGCAGGCCGCGCAGAACGCGCTCGGCAACACCGAACGGGCCGAGGTGGCGACCGAGCCGGGCGGCCCGGCGTCCAAGCCGGAGCCGGAGCAGAAGCCGAGTCTGGGCCGGTTGTTCATGGACAACCTCTGGGCGGCCAACACCTTCACGGTGACCCTGCTGTCGCTGGTGCTGGCGATCGTGGTCGGCGCGGTGCTGATGATCGTTTCTGATCCGGCGGTGCTGTCCACGTACTCGTACATCACCTCCCGCCCGTCCGACGCGATCAACTCCAGCTGGACGCTGGTCAGCGAGGCGTACGCGAACCTGTTCAAGGGCTCGGTCTTCGACCCCGAGGCGTTCTCCGGCTGGGTGAACGGCACCGGTAGCTGGCAGGCCGTTCTCGCGCCGATCTCCGAGACGCTCACCTACGCCGCGCCGCTGGTCTTCACCGGTCTGTCGGTGGCGCTGGCCTTCCGCGGCGGCCTGTTCAACATCGGCGCCCAGGGTCAGGCCACCATCGGCGTGATCATGGCGGCCCTGGCCGGCTTCCTGCTGCCCCTGCCGCCCGGCCTGCACCTGCTGGTGGCGGTGCTCGCCGGCGCGCTGGGCGGAGCGATCTGGGGTTTCATCCCCGGCATCCTCAAGGCCCGCGCCGGCGCGCACGAGGTGATCAACACGATCATGCTCAACTACGTCGCCACGTACTTCCTCACCTGGTTGATCGTGCAGAACGGTGTGCAGGACCCGAACCGCACCGACGCGATCAGCAAGGCGGTGGACACCTCCGCCCAACTGCCCCGACTGCTCGGCGACAACCTGCGGGTGCACGCCGGCATCCTGCTCGCCGTGCTGGCCACCTGGGCGGTCGCCTGGCTGCTCAACCGTTCGACGCTCGGCTTCGAGCTGCGGGCGGTCGGCGCCAACCCGGACGCAGCCCGTACCGCCGGCATCAGCGTCACGCGGACGTACATCCTGATCATGGTTTTCGCCGGCATCCTGGCGGGCCTCGGTGGCTCGAACATGGTGCTGGGCTCGACCGCCAGCGCGTTGACCCCGCTGGTGGTCGCGCAGATCGGCTTCGACGGCATCCTGGTCGCGCTGCTCGGGCGGGTGAAGCCCTGGGGAGTGCTGCTGGCCGCGTTGCTGTTCGGTGCGTTGCAGGCCGGCGGCAACCGGATGCAGTCGTACTCCGGGATCTCGCTGGAGCTGGTGACCGTGCTCCAGGCGCTGATCGTCATCTTCATCGCCGCGCCGGCCCTGGTGAAGGCGATCTTCCAGCTCCGGGCCGCGCGCGCCGCCCGGTTGCAGACGAGCCTGGCGAAGGGCTGGTAACTCATGTCCACCATGGCTGTCCCCGACATCGCGGTCGCCCCGGTCGACGAGGGCTTCTGGACCCGCAGCCGCAAGGTCGGCCTCACGCTGCTGGGGCTCGGCCTGCTGGCCGCGGTGCTCTTCGGCGCGCTCGCCACCAACCAGCAGGCCCGGTTCACGCTCAGCGACGACGCGGCCGGTGCCGCACTGAAGATCAACGGCACGATCGGGGCGATCCTGTTCGGGATCATCGCGATCGCCGCCGGCGCGGCGCTGCTCGCCGGGGTGCCGAAGCGGTGGTTCATCACCGTGCTCGGCATCGGGCTGGTGGGCTTCGTGCTCTCGTTCCTCTGCTGGCAGGTCTCCGCCGCGCCCGCCGGGCAGAACTTCATGCCCCTGGTCAACATCATCCGGGGCACGTTCATCCTGGCCCTGCCGCTGATCTTCGGCGCGCTCGCCGGGGTGCTCTGCGAACGCTCCGGTGTGGTCAACGTGGCCATCGAGGGCCAGCTGCTGATGGGTGCCTTCAGCGGCGCGCTCTTCGGCAGCATCTCCGGCAGCGTCTGGGTGGGTCTGGTCGCCGCAGCCCTCGGCGGCGCGTTCATCTCGCTGCTGCTGGCCGTCTTCGCCATCCGCTACCTGGTCGACCAGGTCGTCATGGGCATCGTGCTGAACCTGCTGGCGGTCGGCGTCACCGGCTTCCTCTACGAGCGGCTGATGCAGACCGACGCGGCGAAATACAACAGCGCGCCCCGCTTCAGCAACTGGGAGATCCCGCTGCTCAAGGACATCCCGGTGCTCGGGCCGGCGCTGTTCCGCGGCAACATCTTCCTCTACCTCGGGCTGCTGCTGGTGCTCGTGATCCACATCGGGCTCTTCCGCACCCGGTGGGGTCTGCGTACCCGCTCGGTCGGTGAGCACCCCATCGCCGCCGACACGCTCGGCGTCAAGGTGCTGCGGGTCCGCTACCGCAACGTGCTGCTGGCCGGCGTCGTCGCCGGCATCGGCGGCGCGTCCTACACGCTGGCGCTCTACTCGTTCACCAAGAACATGATCGGCGGCAAGGGCTTCATCGCACTGGCCGCGCTGATCTTCGGCCGGTGGAACCCGACCGGTGCGCTGCTCGCCGCGCTCTTCTTCGGTTTCGCCGACCAGCTCGCCACCTACCTGGGCGCGATCAGCAGCTCGATCCCCAGTCAGTTCCTGGCCATGCTGCCCTACCTGGCCACCATCCTGGCGGTCGCCGGGCTGGTCGGCCGGGTCCGCGCACCGGCCGCCGACGGCAAGCCGTACATCAAGGGCTGACACCCGAGCTGTGCCCGACGGGACTCCCGTCGGGCACAGCGAGGTCCGCGCCAGTCATCTCACGGGTGCCGTCTCGACACGGAACGCGGGGTACCGTGCCGCGATTGCCGCGAACTCGGACAGGGGCGCATGCCGGTCGACGGGAAGGTGCGGCCGGGCTCCGGGGACCGTCGCCAGATACCGCTTGAGAATCGGCGCACGCTCGTCGACCGGCACCTCGACTAGGCGGCAGACCCGGGCGCGCCCGTGCCGAAGGATCACCAGGCCGTCAGCCGCACGCACGTTCCGGACCCAGTTGCAGTTCTCGCCCAGCATCGGCACCAGATACCAGTCGCCCTGCCAGTCGGCCATTCCCAGCGGGAACCGGGTGATCTGGCCGGTGCGGCGTCCCACGACCTCCAGTGTCACCCACCGCCTCGGGTGCAGGCCGGCGGCGTACACGGCCGCCCACAGCCGGGCGAACCGGCGGGCCGCCGCATTACCGCGGCCCCCCGCGTACATCCGACGAAGAGTCTGCGCGGACAACGGCCAGCTTCCCAACTTCGCCATCACAGGTCCTCTCGGTCGTACGTGTCCATCCTCGGCTTCAGGGTTGGCTGTCCCGAGCGGGAGATGCAGGGCCGAACGTCCCTTTCACCCCGAGCCGTCATCCTCGGCAACGCCTCCGACTCTGGTGACGGTTGACCACTGCTGGGGGCGCGGCCGATGAGTCGGACTCATGCCCGGCACGGCTGCGCCTGCCCGTGGACCCGGCCCTGCCCGCTTCTGACCTGGGCCGCTTGGGCAGAATGGCGGCATGACCGACATTGACTGGGCACGGTTGCGCGCTGCCGCCATCGAGGCCATGCGGCACGCGTACGCGCCGTACTCGACGTTCCCGGTCGGCGCGGCCGCGCTGGTCGACGACGGCCGCATCGTGGTCGGTTGCAACGTGGAGAACGCCGCGTACGGGGTGACGCTCTGCGCCGAGTGCGGCGTGGTCTCCAGCCTGCACGCCACCGGCGGCGGGCGACTAGTCGCGCTCTCCTGCGTCGACGCCACGGGTGAGCCGCTGATGCCGTGCGGGCGCTGTCGGCAACTGCTCTGGGAGCACGGCGGGCCGGAGTGCCTGATCGAGAGCAAAACCCGCCCGCTGCGGATGGCCGAGCTGCTGCCACACGCCTTCGGTGTGGAGGACCTGGAGGCCGTCACCGGGGAGACGCCGGTGCCGGTGGTCCCGGAGCGACTGGCCGCCTGGCGCGGGCGCGGCACCGTCTTCGTGCACCCGGACATGTCCGCCGGCCAGCAGGTCTGGACGGCGTACTGGGAGCGGTCGGCCGGCGACGACGCGGGCGCCGAGACCGGGGTGCTGGAGGAGGCGCCGAGCTGGGACGACCCGGCCGAGGCGATCACCTGGGGTCTGGCCCGGACGCCCCGGGTGGTCGTGGTGGACGCCACCGGGACGATCTTCTGGGCCGGTGAGGGTGAGCCGCCTGCGGAGATTCCGGTTCGCTGGTCTTGATTTCTGGTTGCGCTTAGGGCCGGGGCCGACCGTGCCCGGCTCCGGGCGGTCAGGCTTGATCCCTCCGCCGGGCACGGTCGGCCCCGGCCCCGCCGTCGGCACGGCCGTACGTCGGTCACGGTTGTGAGCCGGCCTTTCGATACGACTAGAGAGATCTTCTGATGAGTAGTGCTTTTGCTGCTGTTGACGTTATTCGGGTCAAGCGGGATGGCGGGGTGCTGTCGGACGCGCAGATCGACTGGGTGGTCGACGCGTACACCCGGGGGGTTGTTGCCGACGAGCAGATGTCCGCGCTGGCGATGGCGATCCTGCTCAACGGCATGACCGGGCCGGAGATCGCCCGGTGGACCGCCGCGATGATCGCCAGCGGTGAGCGGCTGGACCTCTCGGCGGTACGCCGACCGACTGTCGACAAGCACTCCACCGGCGGCGTCGGCGACAAGATCACTCTGCCGCTCACCCCGCTGGTGGCGGCGTGCGGCGCTGCCGTACCGCAGTTGAGCGGCCGAGGTCTCGGGCACACCGGCGGCACGCTGGACAAGCTGGAGTCCATCCCGGGCTGGCGGGCCACTGTGAGCAACGACGAGTTCATCACCCAGCTGGACGAGGTCGGCGCGGTCATCTGCGCGGCCGGCACCGGGCTCGCTCCCGCCGACCGCAAGCTGTACGCGCTGCGCGACGTGACCGGCACCGTGGAGGCCATCCCGCTGATCGCCAGCTCGATCATGAGCAAGAAGATCGCCGAGGGCACCGGCGCGCTGGTCCTCGACGTCAAGGTCGGCTCGGGCGCCTTCATGAAGTCCGTCGACCAGGCCCGCGAGCTGGCGCGCACCATGGTCGAGTTGGGCGGTGCGCACGGCGTCCGGACGGTCGCCCTGCTCACCGACATGTCCACACCGCTCGGACTGGCGATCGGCAACGCCGTCGAGGTGACCGAGTCGGTCGAGGTGCTGGCCGGTGGCGGCCCGGCCGACGTGGTGGAGCTGACCCTCGCCCTGGCCCGGGAGATGCTCGACGCCGCGGGCCTGCCGGACGCCGACCCGGCGGCGGCGTTGCGCGACGGCCGGGCGATGGACTCCTGGCGGGCGATGATCCGGGCGCAGGGCGGCGACCCGGACGCGCCGATGCCCGAGGCCCGCGAGGTCGAGGTCGTCCGCGCCGAGCGGGACGGACACGTCGCGGCCGTCGACGCGTACGCCATGGGGGTTGCGGCGTGGCGGCTCGGCGCAGGTCGGGCCCGCAAGGAGGACCCGGTCAGCGTGCCGGCCGGTGTGGTCCTGCACAAGCGGCCGGGTGACGCGGTGCGGGCCGGTGACGCCCTCTACGAGTTGCGCGCCGAGGACGCGACGCGGATCCCGGCGGCGTTGGCCGAGGCCGCCGACGCGGTACGGATCGCGCCGACCGCCCCCGCGACGACGCCGCTGGTCATCGAGCGCATCGGCTGATCGAGCGCGGGTCGGGGCGGCGTGGTGCCGGTCACCTGGGAGCGCTATTGTCCCTGGCCAAGGGGGGAAAACCGGCCTTGCGCCGGCGCGAGCAGACAGGAAGATCCGCCGTGACCGTTGCTGCCCCGGACCCACGTGAGGTGCGCGAGGCGAGTCTGGACGAGTTGTCCCGGCTCGGCCTGCCGTTGCCGCCGGCCCAGTTTCCCCTCGTCTGGGAGCCGGGCGACCGGATCGAGCTGCGCCCCACGGCGGAGATCGAGGCGCGGATCGCGGTGCTGCACCTCATCCTGGCCCGCTGCTTCGGGATGCCCCCGCAGGCGGCGATGAGCTGGCTGCTCGGCTCACACCTGGTCGAGATGGTCACCCCGCCGGAATGGCAGTTCGTGATGGGCGGCAAGGGTGACCACCGTTCGTTCGTGCTGCACCACGACGCGCTGTTCGCGCTGGCCTGGGTGCTCGGGCTGAGCAAGCAGCTCGACCCCACCCTGGCCGTGGACGAGCGGCTGGTCGAGCGGCTGCCGCACATCGCCGAGGGGGAGAGCTTCCCGCACTGGCGCTCCCGGATCCTCACGGCACCGCAGCACCCGGCCGACGCGGCCGCGCTGCTCGACCTGCACTACTGCCTGGACTGGGCGTACCTGGAGACCGAGCGCGACGGTCGGAGGGCACCGGGCCTGGTCGACGCGAACGCGATCGGGCAGCGGCGCTGGGCCCTGGAGTGGGCGGTGATCCTGCGCGGGCCGTACCACGACGAGCCCCCCGGCTGGGAAGAGGTCGACCTCTCCACCTGAGGTCAGCGGGGTCGGTACGCGTCCACCCGGACTGCGACGGTCACCCGGACCGGCTCGGGCAGGGCGGCCAGCCGGTCGGCGAGAGCGCCCGGGTCGGTGTGCCAGGCGCTCGGGCCCATCCCGACCAGGCTGGCGGCCTCCCGGCGGGTCAGGGCCAGCTCCGCCCGGTGCACCGCCGAACTGACCGGGGTGAAGTGCCCGCCCAGGGTGCCGGTCACCCGGTCCGCCTTGTCCGGGTCCACCCGCAGCAGGTCGAGGGCATCCACCAACTCGGCGAGATGGTCGGTGTCGGGCGTGACCACCAGCAGCGTCCCGGCCGGGTCGAGCACCCGGTGGAACTCCGCGCCGTTGCGCGGGGCGAAGACGTTCAGCAGCACGGCCGTCGAGGCGTCCGCCACGGGCAGCCGCTGCCAGGTGTCGGCGAGAGCCGCGGCGGCCCGGGGATGCGCGCGGGCCGCGCGGCGCAGCGCCG
Source organism: Micromonospora sp. C81 (assembly GCF_018070425.1). NCBI lineage: Bacteria > Bacillati > Actinomycetota > Actinomycetes > Micromonosporales > Micromonosporaceae > Micromonospora > Micromonospora sp. C81. Next base: position 48,316 of record NZ_JAGPXS010000028.1, on the reverse strand, counting down.
GCTTGGACACGTCCAGGGCCAGACCCACGGCGTCCGGCAACGCCGCCAGCACCGCGCCGAGGTACCGGCCGGTGCCGGCGCCGGCATCCACCACCAGGGGGTACGCCCCGACGTCGGGCTCCGGCGGTTCGAGCCGGGCCACGGCCTCCGTCGCGGCGCCGGCGAGAGCGGCCGAGATGACGTCGTAGTGCCCGGCGGCCTGGAAGTCCGCGCGGGCCGCGACCATTTCGGGGGTGTCGCCGACGTGTGGCGCCCGACCGGTGAGCAGGTTGACGTAGCCCTGGCGCGCGATGTCGAAGCTGTGCCGGCGTGGGCAGCGCAGCGCGCTCGTGTCGGTGGCCTGCCCCAGAGACTCGCCGCAGACCGGGCAGCGCAGCCGGTCGAGGATGCGGGGATCCACGTCAGGCGCACTCCATCCGCTCAGTTTAGACGTGCACCGGATCGGAGGCCGTGACACCCGGCGGCCCTGTCCCGGTCCGCCCGGGGCGCTGACTAGGGTCTGAGCATGGTCGCAACTATCCGGTATGAGGACATCGTCAAGGTTCCGAAGGCCCTGCTGCACGACCACCTCGACGGCGGGCTGCGGCCGGCGACGATCGTCGACCTGGCCGCGGAGGTGGGCCACGAGTTGCCCGCCACCGATCCCGACGCGCTCGGACGCTGGTTCGCGGCCGCGGCCGACTCCGGCTCCCTGGAGCGCTACCTCGAAACGTTCGCGCACACCGTGGCGGTCATGCAGACCGCGCCGGCGCTGCGGCGGGTCGCCCGCGAGTGTGCCCTGGACCTGGCCGCCGACGGGGTGGTCTACGCCGAGGTGCGTTTCGCCCCCGAGCAGCACCTGGAGCAGGATCTCAGCCTGGACGAGGTGGTCGAGGCGGTGCTGGCCGGGTTCGCCGAGGGCACCGCCCAGGCCGTCGAGGCGGGCCTGAGCATCCGGGTGGGCACCCTGCTCACGGCGATGCGGCACGCCGCCCGCTCCCAGGAGATCGCCGAGCTGGCCGTGCGCCACCGGGACGCCGGGGTGGTCGGCTTCGACATCGCCGGCGCCGAGGCGGGCTTCCCGCCCACCCGCCACCTGGACGCCTTCGAGTACCTGCAACGGGAGAACTTCCACTTCACCATCCACGCCGGTGAGGCGTTCGGTCTGCCGTCGATCTGGCAGGCGATCCAGTGGTGCGGAGCGGACCGGCTCGGCCACGGGGTGCGGATCGTCGACGACATCGGCCCGGACGGCACGCTGGGCCGGTTGGCCGCGTACGTCAGGGACAAGCGGATCCCCCTGGAGCTGTGCCCCTCGTCGAACGTGCAGACCGGCGCGGTGGCCTCCATCGCGGACCACCCGATCGGTCTGCTGCGCGACCTGCGCTTCCGCGCCACAGTCAACACCGACAACCGGCTGATGAGCGGCACCTCCATGTCACGGGAGATGTCGCTGCTGGTGGAGACGTTCGGCTACGGCTGGAAAGAGTTGCAGTGGTTCACCATCAACGCGATGAAGAGCGCCTTCATCCCGTTCGACGAGCGACTGCGGATCATCGACGAGGTGATCAAGCCGGCGTACGCCAAGCTGATGGCCTGACGGTCAGCCGTGCTGACCTGACCATCAACCGTGCGGGTGGCCGGCGAGCAGGCCGGCCACCCGGCGCAGCACCTCCCTGGCGCGGGCCGCCTCCGCACCCAACCCGGTCTGCCGACGCAGGATCGCGGGCTCGGCCCGGAGCAGCGCCACGCCGCGCCGGACCAGCACCCGGGGGGCCTTGCGCTGCTCGGACAGGTCCCGGGCGAGCCGGCGCAGGAAGGTCGCCCCGCGCGGACGGCGCAGCGCGTACGCCCCGGCGAGCAGCCCACGACGACGGCATTCCTCGACGATCTCGGCGGCGAAGATCCCTTCGGCCACGAAAAGTGGCGATCCGGCGACATCAAATGTCCGGGTGGCCACCCTTCGGTCTGCGCCGATCGCATAAACCGGCACATCGGCGCGGCCTTCCCGAGCAAGTCGGGCAATGATTTCCACAGCGGTGGGGGCATCCCAGGACTGCGGCGATTCCCAATCCACCTGGCCGTTTCGTCGCGGCAACGTAGGGTCATCGCCGTCTTTGTAGAAGTCGTCCAGACAGAGCACCGGTAAACCGGTTTGCTGCGCTATGTACGACTTTCCGGAGCCGGAAGGACCGGCGAGCAGGACAACGCGGTGCGGATGTTCCATTACCTTCAGTTACTCCGGCCAGACGGACTGCTATCAAATCGCATCAACATCTCATCACACCTCCGGCCGGTGACAACCTGGGCTTTCTTCTTGTCGACCGGCGTGATGGAATCTCGGGGGTCCGACCCGCCGGGTCGGTCGCTGGGCGTTGCCCGGGGCAACGCGTTGAAGCTGTAATCGCGAGGGCGGTGTTGTGAGCAAACGGCCAAAGACGGCGGGCTCCTTCCTGTCGCGGCTGCGCCGGCCGGCCAGCCGGCTCCGGGACATGCCGATCTGGTCCAAGCTCGGTCTCATCATGATCGTGCCGACCATCGCCACGGTCGTGGTGGGCACCAGTGGTCTTGTCGACCACGTGGAGACGCTCAACAATGCCAACCGAGCCGGCGACCTGGCCAACCTGTCGAGCTATTCCGGCAGCCTGGTCGACAGTCTGCAGGATGAGCGGACCGCCGCCGTGCTGCTGCTGGGGGCGGACGGGACGCAGCCGACGGCGCAGTACCAGGAGGCCTACAACCGGGTGACCTCCCGGGTGGACCGTGAGACGTCCCCCTACCGGCAGCAGCGTGCCGAGATCGAGGACCTGCCGGGCAGCCTGGAAGGTCTGCTCGACGGCATCGACCAGAACCTGCAGGACCTGTCGGGCATCCGCAGCCAGGTGTTCAACGGCAAGCTCGCGCTCACCGAGACCGTGCAGGCGTACGAGGGTCTGATCAGTGACCTGCTCGCCATCCGCGACTCGGCCACGCAGCTCGCCGGCAACAACGAGCTGAGCGACCGGATGCGCGCCGCCGCGGCGGTCGCCCGCGAGAAGGAGTTCCTCGCCGCACGCCGGGTCGTGGTGCACCGCGCGCTGGGTGTGAAGGGCGGCAAGCGCCTCACTCCGGCGCTGCGCACCGACTACATCGCCAGTGGCACCGGCCAGCAGCAGGCGCTGCAGAGCTTCAAGGCCGTCGCCACCCCGGACGACGCGAAGTTCCACGACCAGACGGTCGCGGGCGGCGACCGCCGGGAGGCACAGAACTACACCGGCTGGATCGACGGCAACACCACCGGCGACATGCGCAACGCGCCGTTCGGGCCGGACCAGTGGGAAGCCGCCATGACGGCCAACGCCAAGCTGATCCGCAACGTCGAGACCAAGCTCGACGGCGAAGTGGTCGACGAGGCCAACAGTCTCCGCTCGGACGTGCAGCGCCAGGTCTTCCTGGAGACCGGCCTGCTGCTCAGCATGCTGTTGCTGGCCATCCTCTTCGCGTACCTGGTCGCCCGCTCCATGGCCCGTTCACTTCGTGAGCTGCGGCAGGGTGCGCTCTCCGTCGCCCAGTACGGCCTACCCCAGGCGGTTGCCCGACTGCGTGACCCGCAGGTCGTCGGGCAGCTCTCCCCGGTGCAGCTGGCCAACCAGATCGCCGAGCCACTACCGGTCCGCAGCCGGGACGAGTTCGGCCAGGTGACCGAGGCGTTCAACGCCGTCCACCTGGAAGCCGTCCGTACGGCCGCCGAGCAGGCGGCACTGCGCGCCTCCGTCGCGACCATGTTCGTCAACCTGGCCCGCCGTTCACAGATCCTGGTCGACCGCCTCATCGGGCACCTCGACCGGCTGGAGCGCGGCGAGGAGGACCCGGACCGGCTGGCCGAGCTGTTCCAGCTCGACCACCTGGCCACCCGGATGCGCCGCAACGACGAGAACCTGCTGGTGCTCGCCGGTGCCGACTCCACCCGTGTGCAGCGTGAGCCGGCCGCGCTCATCGACGTGCTGCGGGCCGCGCAGTCCGAGGTCGAGCACTACACCCGGATCGAGTTCGGCGTCATCGACCGCGACATCGAGGTCGCCGCGCACGCGGTCAACGACCTGGTGCACCTCGTCGCCGAGCTGTTCGACAACGCCACCGCGTTCTCTCCGCCCGACTCGCAGGTGATGGTCGAGGCCCGTCGGGTCGGCGACCGCTCCTCGCTCTACGTCGAGGACCGCGGCATCGGCATCAGCGCCGAGCAGTTGCACGACCTCAACGAGCGGCTCGCGACGCCGCCGCAGGTGGACGTCGCCGTCTCCCGGATGATGGGCCTGGTCGTGGTCGCCCGACTGGCGTCCCGGCACGGCGTCCGGGTGGAGCTGCGCCCCGGCTCCGACCGTGGCACCGTCGCGGACGTGACCCTGCCCACCTCGGTGCTGGTGCCCCGGGCGCTCTCCGGTCGGGTGCAGCAGCCCCCGGCCCTGCCCGCAGCCGGTGGCCCTCAGCAGAACGGGCCCGCACCGGCCTTCGGCGCCCTGCCGGCGCTGGGCAACGGTCCTCGTCCGAGCGAGTCCGGCAACCAGGTCACCCTCGGCGGTCGGCCGTTCGAGCCCGCCTCGCGCAACGGTGCCGGCACCCCCGCCAACTCCGGTGGCTACCGCTCGATGCCGGCCTGGTCCGACCTGACCGGCGCTGCCGGGACGAACGGCGTCAACGGTGGTGACGGGTTCACCCCGCGGACCGCCAACGGCCAGCCGATCGACCCGCTGCCGCAGCGTCGCGCCGGGGACGACAGCCCGACCTCCGGCCAGCAGCCGTCGATTCCACGGCAGCTGCCGAGCAGCCCCGAGGCACACCCGTACTCGGCACCGCCGGTCTCCGCGCAGCCCTACTCCGGCGCGCCGGTCTCCGCCTCGCCGGCCTCCGGCCAGCCGTACTCCGGGCAGCCCTACTCGGGTGCCCCGTACGGTGGCCCGCCGGTCTCTGCGGCCCCGGCCTCCGGGCAGCCGTACGCCGGTCCGCCGGTGTCCGCGTCGCCCGTGTCGGCGTCGCCGGCGTCCGGCCAGCCGTATTCGGGTCAGCCCTACTCGGTGCCGCCCGCCTCCAGCCAGTCGTTCGCCGGGTTCGCACCCCGGTCGGCCCCGCCCGCGCAGGCGCCCAGCACCCCCGCGCCGCCGGCCTGGCCGCCGGTGCCGGGTGCCGACCGCGACGCTTCGGCGCCGCCGGTGCCCGAGCGGCTCGCCGCTGCCCTGGACATGACGACGGAGCTGCCGCGGGTGCCGCGACCCGGCGAACAGCCGGCCGCAGCAGCCCAGCCTCCGACTCGGCCCTCGGCTCCTGCTCCGGCTCCGGCCCCGCAGAATCGGCCGGCCCCGCAGAGTCGGCCGGCCCCGCAGAATCGGCCGGCACCGCAGCAACCGCAGGCGCAGAACCGCCAGCGCTACGCGGACGAGACGATGGAGCTGCCGATCTTCCGGGAGCTCGAGTCGGCTTGGTTCCGTACCCGCCGTCCGGGTTCGGAGGAAGCGGGACCCGGCGCGCAGCCGGCGACGAACGGCGACTCCGCGACCCAGCAGTTCGCTACGGTCGAGGCCACCGGTCGGGCAGTCCACAAGACACCACCCGGGACGACAGGTAACACACCGATGGCAGACACTCCGACGGCCGGAGGAGCGCCGCGGGACAACGGCTCCACAGCGAACGAGGGCGGTCGCCCGAGCGTCGCTGAGAGCCTGCCGAACCGCCGGCCCCAACCGCAGACCAACGGCTGGCAGACCGCTGCCGACGACGGCTGGCGTGCTGCCTCGGCGGCAGCCGGCGCGGTGCCGGTGAGCGAGACCACCACGACCGGCCTGCCGAAGCGCAAGCCGATGGCGCAGTTGGTGCCGGGCGCGGTGGAGAAGCCCACCACCTCGGTCCAGCGGCGCTCCCCGGAGGCGGTCCGTGGCCTGCTCTCCGCCTACCACCGGGGCGTGCAGCGAGGGCGTAGCACCTCGGACACCCCGACCAGCCCGGAGGCGACTCCGGGAGGGCAATCCTCGCAGTCTGGCTCAGGCCCGGTGGCCGGGAGCGGGCAGAAGGAGCAAGAAGGATGACAACTACGCAGGATCTTGGTTGGCTGCTGGCCAACTTCGCCGACCGGGTGCCCGGTGTCGCTCATGCGGTCGCCGTCTCGGCCGACGGCCTTCTCCTGGCGTCGTCACGGGACCTGCCGCGCGACCGGGCCGACCAGCTCGCCGCGATCTCCTCGGGTCTGGTCAGCCTGACCCAGGGGGCAGCCCGCTGCTTCGAGGGAGGCGCGGTGTTGCAGACCGTCGTGGAGATGGACAATGGCTTCCTGTTCCTGATGTCCATCTCGGATGGCTCGTCCTTCGCCGTGCTGGCCGCCCGCAGCTCTGACGTGGGCCAGGTCGGCTACGAGATGGCGCTGCTGGTCGACCGGGTGGGCGACGCACTGACTCCGCAGCCGCGTGCGGCTGCGGGCATGCTGGGCTGACGCCTCGCCGCCGATCGTGAGGTCGGCACCAACGCAACAACGACAACGACGGGCTTCACCGGTGGGAGCCGGTAACGGGTACGAAGGAGGTGAGCGGCGAGATGGCCGATCGTGACGAACCGACCGGAGCGTTGGTCCGTCCATACGCCGTGACCCGTGGCCGTACCCGTCCCCGGCTCGACATCGCGCTGGAGGCGCTCGTCGAGACGACGGTGCGCGGCCGCACCGCTGCCAGTGGCAACGGTGGTGGCCGCGAACACCAGTACATCGCCGCGCTGTGTGACGGACGCGTGCAATCGCTCGCGGAGATCGCGGCGCGGCTGCAGCTCCCGCTCGGTGTGGCCCGGGTGCTCATCGCCGACATGGCGACGGACGGCCTGGTCGCGGTCCACGAGCCGACCATCCTGGACGACTCCGACGACGCGGTGGGCACTGAACTGCTGGAGAGGGTGCTGAGTGGACTTCGCAGGCTCTGACATGTCGCACCGCCCGCCGAACCCGAGCGGCCGCGTGACGTCGGCGAAGATCGTTATCGCCGGTGGATTCGGCGTCGGTAAGACGACGCTGGTCGGCTCGGTCTCGGAGATCACGCCGCTGACCACCGAGGCCATCATGACCTCCGCTGGCGTGGGCGTCGACGATACCCGGCAGGTGCCGGGCAAGACGACGACCACGGTGGCCATGGACTTCGGCCGGATCTCGATCGACCGTGACCTGATCCTGTACCTGTTCGGTACGCCGGGTCAGACTCAATTCTGGTTCATGTGGGACGAACTGGTTCGGGGTGCGATCGGCGCGGTCGTGCTGGTGGACACTCGCCGGCTGGCCGACTGCTTCGCGGCGATCGACTTCTTCGAGCACCGACGCCTCCCGTACCTGGTGGCGATCAACTGCTTCGACGGGATGCAGTACCACGACCCGCAGGACGTTCGGGACGCCTTGGCGATCTCGAGCGACGTGCCGGTGGTGGCCTGCGACGCCCGTAACCGGGAGTCGACGAAGCACGTGCTGATCTCGCTGGTCGAGTACGTGCTCACCATGCGCCGTACGCGCGCCGTCGCCCCGGCCTGATCGGGACGCCGCACCCCGGTGGTGGCTCAGGCCGCCACCGGGAGCACCACCCTGCTCGCCGACGCCCCTACGTCGGCGCGCGCCCTACGCCGTCTCCTGAGGCCCTGGAAGCCACCGGCCCCCGCACCCTGGGCCGTTGAGCTGCCGGCTTCGAGAGGCGGCGTTGCCGCGTCCAGGTGCACGTCTCCACACGCGACAGCGCCCTCAATCAGCTGACTGAGGGCGCTGTCGCGTGTAACGAGGGTCAGGACTGGTAACCGGCGGAGCGGTACTCGTACTCCCGGTCGTCGTCGCGGTCGCCGTGGTCCCGGCTGAAGTCCCAGCCACCGGCCGCCTCGCGGCCGGGTCGACCACCCACCGCGAAACCGCCGATCTCCTGGCCGCGACGCCAACCACGGAAGTAGCCGGTGGTGTTCTCCGCGAGGCTTGCCGCATCGCGCACTATCCGCAATGGACGCTCCTCGCGCAGCGGGGAACCAGGGACCAGGTTGGCCTGAGGCACGCGCTTCGGCAGCCCGGCGTTGGTCTCGGCGCCGACCGCGGGGCGGGCGGCCTGCTCTGCGGCCTGCCAGCCGGTGTCGGCCGTGGTCGACCAGTCCAGGTCGGACTCCTCGGCCTGGCCGACGAACCAGGCCGACTTGGCCTGCGCGAAGATCAGCAGGTCGCCGTCACCCTCGTCGGCGACCGGTGGCGGACGGTGCTCGACCGGCGGCGTCCGGCGCTCCATCGGCGGCGTCCGCTGCTCCAGCGAGGGCGTGCGGGGCTCCAATGAGGGCGTGCGAGGCTCCAGCGAGGGCGTCCGATGCTCCATCGGCGGCGGCGGACGGTGCTCGGCGGCACGGTCGGGCCGAGCGGCCGGTCGGCCGCCGCGAGCGGCCAACTCCCGGTCGACCAACCGCAGCGGCGGGGTCTCCAGGTGCGCGTCCGCAGACGGGTTGAGCCCCTCGCGCAGCGCCCGGTCAGCCAGTGGCGGTGGCTCCACCAGTCGCAGCATGGGCGGCTCCTGCGGCAGGTCGTCCGCCAACCAGGGCGGGGTGACCCGACCGTCGGCCCGACCCGGGTCGGTCGGGGCCTCGATGCCGCGGCTGCCACCGTACGGGTAGGCCACCGGGTTGTTCGGCGAGCTGTCGGCCGGGTCCTCCGGGTTGTTGACCAGCGGCCAGTTGGCGCGGGAACCGGGGGGTGCGGCGGCCTCCTGGCCGGGACGGGGGATCGGCACCGGGATGCTGAGATCGGTGGCGCTGAACCCGCCCGTGGGTGGCTCGTCCACCGGGCGTTGCAGGTGGCTCGGCCGGGGCTCGCCGTTCGTCTTGGGACGGGGAGGAATGACCGTCCGCTGCCGTTCGGCCCGCGCGTTGTTGATCGCGGCGGTGGTCAGCGTCGGCCGGAACGGCTCGCCCGCCTCGGCCGGAGGCACCATGCCGCGCTGTGCCGGTGCGATCGGGGTGATCCCGGGCGGCGGGGGCGGCGGCGAGGAGACCGGTCGGTTGGTCGGACCGTCGATCCGGCTGGGCGCCGGCTCGGCGCGGCCGGGAAGCGTGGACGACGGCGGCTTGGCCATGGCGGCCGGGGCCATCGGTGCGGGCGCGACCGGCGGCGGCGTGACCGGAGCCGGGGCGACCGGGGGCGGCCCGAGTGGGCGGGGCGACGCGAGCGGCGCGTTACCGGGGATCGGCTCGGGGCGGCTGCGTCGCCCGACGGCGGGTGCGGGGTCGGCGGCCGGGGTGGGCCGGAGCGACCGCAGCCCGGCGCCGGTGCCGGCCAGCCCGGTCGGCTCACCGGCTGGCTCGCCACGGCGGGCGCCGTTGCCGGCCATCCCGGTCAGCTCGCCGACCGACTCGCCACGGCGGGCGGCGGCACGGCGGCCGGGTGCCTGGGCAGGGGCGGTCACCCGCGAGCCGAGCGCGCTGACCAGGGCCTCACAGCCTGCGTCGCAGGCCCGCACCGAAGCGACGGCCTGGCGGACCGTCTCGGCCACCGCGGAAGTGAGCGCCCGGTTGACCGCGGCGCGCCGCGGCGTTTCGGAGATGGCGACCCGCAGAGCGGTGACCGCCTCGTTGATCTCGTCGGCGTCGGCCACCCCGTCGGCGGCGAGGTGCGCGGCGATGGCGTCCGCCGCGACCGACACCTCGCGGCCCCGGGCGACGGTGCCGCCGAGCATGCCCGGCTCGGGCAGCGCGTCCAGCACCGCCAGCGAGACCGGCTCGGCCGGGTCCGGGTATGCACGCAGGGCTGCCGGGTAGAGCTCGCGCAGGACCTCGCGCAGCGCCACGGCGGCGGAGTGTCGGCCGGTGGCCAGCGCGGCGTGCGCGGCGAGCACCTGCTTGTAGCCGGCGAGATCCCGGGGTGCCGGCAGGGTGACCGCGGAGAGCGCGCCCGCCTGCAACGCGCGGGCCAGGCCGACGGCCCGTCGTTCGGCCGGAGGTGACTGCATCTCCTCCAGGGAGTCGTCGTCGGCGAACCGCTCGGCGAAGTCGTCCACCGAGTCGTCGTCGGCGATCGCCAGGGGCCGACCCGCCGCGCTCAACAGCGAGATGACCGTGTGGTCGTCGCTGTCGGCGGCGATGGCCGCACCGCTCGGCCCGCCCGACCGCTCCACGAGCAGCGCGACGAGCTGGGCGTAGCCAGCGGCCTCGTCGCTGATCTCGCAGACATGCAGCAGACGGCCTGCGTCGTCGACCACAGCGGACGTCAGCGTCGAACCGGCGGAGGCCGGTCGGTCAGCCGGATCCGCCGAGGCCAGACCGCAGTAAACGCGCACGAGCGCCACGGCGTCGTCCTCCTCCCGGGACAGGTCTTTCCTCTGCCAGCAACTGATGCTCCCCGGTACGGGTCAGTCGCGCCAGTCCACCACCGCAGAGATCTTGCCGACAATGGTGCGCCAACCCAAACTCGCGGTCTGCGCACCGATCTTCTTCAGCCGCCGCCGACCCATGAAAGCGCCGATCCCACCGTTGGCGGTGGCACGCAGCGCCTCGTCCAGGTCGTCGAGGCTGGAGCCGGCGGAGAGCATGTCGAGTACCGCAGGCAGCCGCAATGCGTACGAGAGGTCACGCGCGACCTCGCCGGCCTCGATCAGCAGGGTCGAATCCCAGGAGTCGTGCCCGCCGCGCAGGTTCTCCACGACAAGGTCGAGCTCGTAGGTGTCCTCGTCGAGGGGCGCGATATCCGCGGGCTCCACCCGTTCGGACAATTCATTCCAGCTGTCCAGTTGGGACAGATCGTTTGGCGCACCGGACCGGATGAAACTGACCAACGACTCGGGGGTCTTGAACAGCAGCAGCTTGCCCTGGTTGCTGAGGAAGACCGGCACCTCCTCGTCGTCCGCCTCGTCCGTGGCGTCCTCGTCGGCCTCGTCGTCGTCCGCGTCGGTGTCGGTGTCGGCGGCGCCGTCGCGTCGGCGGCGCTTCGACTCGTCCTCGTCCTCGGCGAACTCCTCGGCCAGGTCCTCGTCGAGGATGACGACGGTCTCGTCGTCCTCTTCCTCCTCGATCACCTGACGTCGGGCGAGGAACGGGTCGTCCAGGTCGCGCTCGGTCACGTCGGTCGGGGTCAGCGAGCTGGCCGGCCGGTATGCCCGCAGCGTGAAGCCGGTGCCGGCGGGCAGGGCGATCTCCACCGGGTCGATGCGCAGCTCGTCCCAGAGTGCACGGTCGACCGAGGCCGAGGGGCCGTCGGTCTCATCTGGCTCGACCGCGCCGGTGGTGTCGTCGAGCTCGGGCTCGTCGGCGTCGGGCCGTTGGGGCGACTGGCGGGCCACGCTGACCTCCGTGTGCTTCGGGTTGCCCACCCGCCGGGGTCTCTGACCGGCGAGTGACTCTGGGCACATACCCTAGTCGGCGGCCCTGGGTGACCGATGCCCGCACCCCGGTGGCCGGCTGGCGCACGGATTCGACCTGCTGGTGGTGGGCGCTGGCGATCTGACCGTTCGACAAGTAGCGTAGCTACGTATGAAGGCCCAGGCGTTGCACGGCCATCTCGACGCTCTGCTGCTCGCCGTTCTCGAACAGGGCGCGCTGCACGGCTACGCCATCATCGAGGCGTTGCGCGCGCGCAGCGACGGCACTCTGGATCTGCCCACCGGCACCATCTATCCGGCGTTGCGTCGGCTGGAACGCGCCGGGCACGTGGCGAGCACCTGGAGCACCGTCAACGGCAGGGAACGACGGACGTACGAGCTCACCGATTCCGGCCGGGGAGCGTTGGCCGGGGAGCGCGCGGGTTGGCGCGACTTCCAGCTGACCGTCGGCCGGTTCCTCGACCCCGGCAGCCCGCCCACCACCCCGGCCTGACCCCGGTCGAGCCGGCGACCACCGGCGGGACCGGGGCACCGGCGACGTGGCTCAGTGGGCCGTGCTGGCGAGCGACTCCGCTCGGCGGGCGGTGGCCTGCAGCCAGCCGCGCACCGCACGGGCCAGTGAGAAGTACGCGCCGCCCACCAGCACCGCACCGATGATCATCGGTGGCCAGCGCAGCGCGTCGTCCCAGAGAGTCATCGACCAGGCGAACAGGGCGCAGCCGGCGATCATGGCGAGAGCCAGCATGGCGGTCAGGCCGGCGCCCACCGCGCGTTGCACCAGGGCCAGACCCGGACGTGTCGAACGGGCGCTCGCCGCGACCACCAGCAGACCGGCCACCGCGAGCAGCAGCGAACCCATCCAGATCCAGTCGACCGAGCTGGCGAGCAGCTGGTAGCCGGCCGGTGGACGGGGGCCGCTGCTCCAGCTCGACCCCCGCCAGGTCAGATCCCCGGCGACCACCCCGACCCCGGCGATCGCGAGCATCCGCAGGGACAGCCCGCGCAGGGCACCCACCGCCAGCTCGGCCTGCCAGGAGGGAAGGACCTGCGCCGGCGAGCCGAACTCGACCACGGCCCGGCGCTGCGCCTCCGTGGACGGCACACCGCTCTCCCGGTACGCCTCCACGGCGTCCAGCAGCCCGTGCCGGGCCTCGGTGAGCAGGTCGGACTTGAGTCGCGCCGGCCCCTGCAACCGGGCGGCCAACTCCCGCAGGTGCTCGTCGACCAACACGTCCTCACGGTGCGGCATGGCACCACCCTGCCACGGGTCAGGGAGCCCTGACGTCGGGGAGAACCCTGGTCCGTCCCCGAGCCCCGGTCAGGGGGCGAGGGCCAGGTAACCCCGTTCGGCCGCAGCCTGGAGCAGCCACTGGTCCCGGTACCAGCCCGGGGCGGCGACCAGGTCGGCGTGCCGGCCGCGCTGGATCACCCGGCCGCCGTCGAGGACGACGATCTCGTCCAGCTCGGCCAGCCCGCTGAGCCGGTGGCTGATCAGCAGCACCGAGTGCCCGGCGGGGGTGGCGGCGAGAGCGGACGCGAGCACCGCGTCGGCGGCGGCCGGATCAAGACCTTCGGTGGGCTCGTCGAGCACCAGCACCGGCGGCGCGGCGAGCAGGGCCCGCGCGAGCGCCAGCCGCTGCCGCTGGCCACCGGAAAGCTGCCCGCCCTCCTCGCCGACCAGCGTGCCCCAACCCGCCGGCTGGGCGCGTACCCAGTCCAGCAGGCCCGCGGCGGCGGTGGCCGCCGTCAGTGCCTCCTCGTCGGCCCCGGCCCGCCCGAGCAGCAGGTTCTCCCGCACCGTGGCGTGAAAGACGTACGCCTCGGCCAGCAGGCCGCCGACAGCCCGCGGCAGTGCCTCCTCGGCGTACGCCGAGAGGTCGTGACCGTCGAGGGTGACCCGCCCGGACACCGGTTGGACGGTGCCGGTCAGGACGGCGGCCAGGGTGCTCTTGCCGGCGCCGCTCGGGCCGACCACCGCGATCCTCCGCCCCGGCGGCAGGTCCAGGCTGACGCCGTCGAGGGCGGGTGCCGCACCGGCCCGGTACCGCACTGTCACGTCGACGAAGCGCAGCTCGTGGGGGCCGACCAGGTCCGTCATGCCGGCCGTGGGCGGGGAATGCGGCGTGCCGGCGTCCAGCAGGTCGGCCACCCGGGCCAGACCGGGCCGCAACTGCGTCCACTGCCGGGCCGCCGTGACCAGTGCCAGCGTCACCTCGACGGCGGCCAGCGCGCCGACGGCCAGGACACCCACCAGCACTCCCGACACGTCGGCGGCCAGCGCTGCCAGCACCACCGCCGCGGCGGTCAGCCCGGCGGTCAGCACCCCGGCCGCGTCCACCGCGAACCCGGTGGCGGCCAGCCGACGTTCCAGACGGGCCAGCCGGCGGGCCCGCTGCGCGGCGGCACGCAGCGTGACGTCGGTGGCTCCGAACGCGGCCAGGTCGGCTGCGCCGTGGGTCAGGTCGATCGCGTCGGTGGCCAGTGCGCCGCGCAGGGGTGCCACCTGGGACGCGCTGCGGCGGGTGACAGCGGTGGCCAGTGCGGGCAGTGCCACTCCGGCGACCAGCAGCCCGACGGCGAGCGCACCGGCGGCAGGTGGTGAGATCAGCGCCGCCACGCAGACCGCCAGCACACCGACCAGGGCCGCCGCCGAGCCAGGGACCAGCACACGCAGCAGCAGGTCCTGGACGGCCTCGACGTCGGAGACCAGCCGGCTCAGCACGTCCCCCGACCGGTGCGCGGCGCCACGCCGGGCGGCGAGGGTGGCGAAGACCCGGGCCCGAACGTCGGTGATCATGCGGAGCACCGCGTCGTGCCCGGCGAGCCGTTCGGTGTAGCGGAACACGCCACGGCTGATCGCCAGCGCCCGGACCGCGACGATCGCCACTGTGAGCCGGTCCAGCGGAGGCTGGCCGGCGGCGCTCATCAACAGCCAGGTGGCGGTGGCCATCAGGGCGAGCCCGGCGAACTCGGTGGCGGCCGCGAGCAGCCCGGCGCCGACCAGTCGACCCAGGTACGGGCGGGCCAGTCGCAGCACGGCGCGCTCGGCGGCGGTCCGCCGGCCCGATGCCACGCCGGCGACCGCCTCCGGCCCGTGTTCCGCGCTCATCGGGTCGCCTTCCCGGTCGGTTCGGGCGTCAGCTCGGTGACCCGACCGTCCTCGACCCGCAGGATCCGGTCGGCGTCGGCGAGCAGCGCCGGTCGGTGCGCGACCAGGAGCGCTGTGCGCCCGGCGACCAGGCGGCGGGTGGCGTCGAGCACCACCGCCTCGGCCGCGGTGTCCAGGCGGGCGGTGGGTTCGTCGAGCAGCACCACCGGGGCGGACCGCAGAAACGCCCGGGCCAGCGCCACCCGCTGCCGCTGCCCGCTGGACAGCCCGTGGCCGCGTTCGCCGAGCAGGGTGTCCAGGCCGTCCGGCAGGCCGGCCACCACGTCGTCCAGAGCGGCGTCGTGCACCGCCGCGGCGAGCGCGTCGGGCGTGGTGTCCGGTGCGCCGAGCCGGATGTTGTCGGCCAGCGAGGCGGCGAAGAGATGGGCCCGCTGCGGCACCCAGGCGAGTTGTCGACGCCAGGCGTCCGGGTCGGCGGTGGCGAGGTCGGCCCCGTCCACCGTGATCCGGCCGCTGGTCGGGGTCACGAAGCCGAGCAGCAGGCCGAGCAACGTGCTCTTGCCGGCGCCGCTGGGCCCGATGATGGCGATCCGTTCGCCGGCTCGGATGGTCAGGGTCACGTCACGCAGGGCGGTGGTCCGCTCGTACGCCACGGTCACCCCCTCGAACCGGATGTCACGTCGCGCGTCCGGGACGGTGGCGCCCTCAGCGGCCCGGGGCGCGGTGGGCGCGGCCGAGATGGTCAGCGCCTCGTCCAGCGCGGCGAGCCCCTCCATGCTGGCGTGGAAGCGGCTGCCGGCGGCCCGCAGCGGCAGGTACGCCTCTGGGGTGAGCAACAGCACCAGCAGCGCTGTCTGCAGGGCCAGCCCGCCGCCGAGCAACCGGATGCCGACCGGCACCGCGACCAGTGCCACCGAGAGGGTGGCGACCAGCTCCAGCACCAGCGCGGAGAGGAACGCGATCCGCAGCGTCTTCATGGTGGCGACGCGGTGCCCGTCGGCCATCCGGCGCACCACCTCGGTCTGTGCCCGGGCCCGCCCGAACGCGCGCAGCGTGGGCAACCCGGCGACCATGTCCAGGAAGTGCCCGCCGAGCAGCGAGAGTCGCCGCCACTGCCGTTCGGTGGCGGCCTGGGCCTGCCAGCCGAGCAGCGCGCCGAAGACCGGGATCAGCGGCAGGGTCACCGCGATGATCACCGCCGAGCTCCAGTCGGCGAAGACGACCCGGGCGAGCACCGCCAGCGGCACGGTGACGCTGAGCACCAGCTGGGGCAGGTATCCGGTGAAGTAGGCGTCCAGCGCGTCCAGCCCGCGCCCGGCCAGGGTGGCGATCTGACCGGCCCGCTGCCCGGCCACCCAGCCGGGCCCGTGTCGGCCGACCGCGCCGAGCAGGTCGGCCCTCAGCGTCGCCTTGACCGTGGCGGCGACCCGCGCCGAGACCGTGCCCTGTGCCCAGACCAGCGCCGAGCGGGCAGCGACCGCGACCATGAAGGCGCCCAGCGCCGGCCGATCCAGCCGACCGTCGATCGCCGTGGCCAGCACCGCCGCGAGGGCGGTGGCCTGCGCCACGATCAACCCGGCGGCGAGCACACCGAGGAGCGCGAGCACGGCAAGATCGCGCCGGGCCGCAGGGACCCGGCGCAGCAGACGCGGGTCGAACGGACGGCGTTTCACCAGTACACCGGTGCCCTGCCGTCGGTCCGTCCTCGGAAAACCCACCAACACATCGCCTGGAAGCCTAGTAGGGCCGGAAGTAGCGGCAGCGCCACCCAGCCGAGGAGCCGCAGCGTCGGTGCGCTCGCAGCGGCGTCGGTCACTGTCAGCGAGGCGCCCGGGTCGGTCGTGGACACCAGCACATAGGGCCAGAGAGCCGCCCCGACCAGCACCACCGGCAGCGCCAGAGCCGCGCCGGTTGCGGCCAGAGCCCACCCCGGCCGCCGCCGCGCCAGCGCCGCGCGGGCCGCCAGCAGCGCCGCCGCGAGCAGCACCGGCAGGAGTACGGCCACCGCCGGCCGCTGGACGGCGTCGCGTACCCGGGAGGAGAGCAGGCCCACCACGGTGGCCAGGGCGACCGCGGTGAGCGCCACCGGCACCAGCCGGCGGGCCGTGCGGCCCACCACGGCGGCGGCGTCGGCCGACAGGCGCAGCGCGAGGAAGGTCGCTCCGTGCACCGCAACCAGCGCGACCATGGCCAGCCCGACAGTGGCTGCGAACGGGGTGGCCAGGTGCGACACCCCGGCGACGTGCCCGTCGGCCTGACGGGGCACGCCCTGGAGCAGCGCGGCGAGCACCACCCCCCAGCCCACTGCGGCGAGTGCGCTGCCGATCATCACGACGCGGTCCCAGCGCGCTCGGATCCGTTCGTCTGCGGACCGACTTCGCAGTTGCACCCCGACGGTGACCAGGATGACGCCGACCAGGGCACCGGCCACGGCCGGATAGCAGCCGGAGAGCAACTCGCCCTCCAGCACCGGGAACGCGCCGAAGAGGATGCCCACGGCGGCCACCAGCCAGACCTCGTTGCCGAGGAAGAACGGCCCGAGCGCGGTGAGCGCCTCCCTCCGCAGAGCGGGGCCGCCACCGCGGGCGAGCAGCAGCCCGACGCCGTAGTCGTAGCCGGCGAGCACCAGGTAGCCGGTGAAGAAGAGGCCGAGCAGGGCGTACCAGGCGAGGTCCACGGTGTTCTCCTCAGTTCCTCAGTGCCTCAGACGAGCGCGGGTTCGGGGTGGGTCGACTCACTCGGAGGCGCCGGTGGGCGGCCGAGTGCCGGATCGGCCGCGCCCCGCGCCGCGTGCCGGGCGAGCAGCACCCAGTTGGTGACGGCGAGGGTGCCGAGCAGCAGGCTGAACCCGATCAGCGAGGCGAGCATCACCGGTGCGCCGACCGGGGAGACGGCCTGCTCGGTGGGGAGCAGCCCGTACGCCACCCAGGGCTGGCGGCCGACCTCGCGGGCGATCCAGCCGAGGATCACCGCGACGAAAGGCAGCGGCAGGGCGAGCAGGACCAGCCAGAGCGGGAAGCGCAGCCGGATGATCCAGTCCCGGAAGAGCAGGGGGAGCAGCAACCAGACGCAGCCGAGGGTGAAGCCGATCAGGATCATGAAGCCCAGCCCGACGCTGGCCAGCACCGGCGGCGTGTAGTCGCCGGGGCCGAACCGGGTGGTCCAGTCAGCGATCAGCGCCTGCGCCTCCGGGCTCTGGCCGCCGAACTTGGTCGGCTGCACGCCGCCGACCGGGCCGAACTGGGCGAAGCCGAAGCCCTGCACCAGGCTGATCGCCAGCGCCGAGGTGACCAGGCCGATCCGCAGTGAGGTGCGGAAGAGCACGAAGTCGGGAGTACGCCGGATCAGGTGCCAGGCGCTGACCGCCGCCATCAGCATCCCGCCGACCAGCAATGCGGCCGAGACCACGTGCCCGAACGCCATGCCGAGGCTGGGGTTGGAGAGCAGCGCGCCGAAGTCGGTGAGGTGGGCGATGCCGTCGCGCACCTCGTAACCGACCGGGTGTTGCAGCCAGGAGTTGGCCACCATGATCCAGAACGCCGAGGCGTACGCGGTGATGGCCACGCCCCAGAGCAGCGCGAGATGGACACCCTTGCCGAGCCGGTGCCAGCCGAAGATCCACATCCCGAGGAACGTGGATTCGAGGAAGAACGCCACCAGCGTCTCGATGGCCAGCGGCGCGCCGAAGACGTTGCCGACGTAGCGCGACAGGCCACTCCAGTTCAGCCCGAACTGGAACTCCATCACGATGCCGGTGGCGATGCCGAGCACGTAATTGATCACGTAGAGCTGACCCCAGTAGCGGGTCAGCCGCTCCCACTTCGGGTTGCCGGTGAGCACCCAGGCGGTCTGCATCCCGACGAGCAGGGTGACCAGCCCGAGCGTGACGACCACGAAGAGGAAGTGGATCGAGGTGGTGGTGGCGAACTGCAGGCGGGCGAGGAGCAGGGTGTCCATGGCCGGCTCTCCGTAGTGTTGGCTCCCTTGTCGTAGCCACCCTACACGTAGGTTCTCTACATGTCTGTCTACTACGTGACGTCGTAGAAGAGATTACTACGGTACGTAGTAGTCATGGGTTCGGAAGATCGCGCGCTTGCGGCGGGACACGGCGGCGCGGCGCCCATGCGGGGGCGCGGCGTGTGGCGTGCTGGGGTCAGGTCAGGACAGGAAGAGGGTGATCGGGAGGGCGACCAGCGTGCTGGCCACCGCGAGGGCGGTGGCGCCGAGCACCCGGGGCGGCCGGTCGGTGACCAGGAGGCGCTGGACCCGTACGTCGAGATCCCGGTCGCCCATGCCCAGCGCGCCGGCCGGGGTGATCCGGTGACCGGCGGCGGCGAAGCGGCGCAGCGCTCCGGCCAGCGGCGCTTCCGCGTGCAGCTCACGGGCCTTGTCGTCGGCGCGCATCTCGACCAGCAGGGCGACCCGTTCGTGGGCGTCGCGGACCCAGCCGAACCACGGCAACGCCCGGCACAGCGCGGTGAACGGCAGCAGCACCAGATCGTGCCGCTCGTGGGCGTGCGCGCGCTCGTGGCTGAGCACCGCGGCCAGCTCGGCGCGGTCGAGCAGGCTCAGTGTGCCGGCGCTGACCACCACCTGCGGCTTCACCCCGGGCAGGCAGTATGCGGCGGCGCTCGGATGATCCAGCACCAGCGCGCCGGGGGCGGCCGGATCGTCCCGGGCGACCAGGGAGAGCAGGTCCCGGTGCCGGCGCTGGGCGCGTACGGTGCCGTGGATGCTGCGGACGGTCGTGGCGACCAGCACCGCGCCGATGCCGAAGCCCACCCCGACGCCGGCGAGGTGGAAGGTGTTCACCCCGATCGGCAGTGTGCCGTGGGCGAGGTCGTTGGCCAGGGCGAGCAGCGCGCTGCCGGTCGGCAGGTCGTACGCGCTCAGCCCGAGCGCCATGGGCAGGCCCATCGCCGAGAGACCCACCGCCAACCCGACGGCCTGCCAGCAGATGATCGCCACCCGGGGGCTGCGCCACGTCCAGGTGGAGCGGGCCAGCACCTGAGCCGTCAGGTAGCAGGCCAGCATGGTGGCGGCGAAGTGCACGGCGTACGCCATGGCGTGGGTCCTACCGCTCCGCTGCCTCGCCGGCGGTTCGCCGGCCCGCCGGCCCGTCCAGGCGGTCGGTCAGCTCGGTGTCGCCCGGGTCGCCGCTGGTGGAACCCGGACCGGTCAGGCCTGCCTCGCTCCCCAGGGCCGCCCGCAGCACCTCGGCCTCGGTGCCGGTCACCGAACGGGCGAACCGCACGAGTGCGGCGTCCCGGCTGCCGCCCAGGTCGAGGGCGTCGAGCATGAGCTGGGCGATGTGCGCCTCACGGCTCGCCGCCGGCCGGTAGCGCCAGGCCCGACCCTCGCGCTCCCGCTGCACCATGCCCTTGCCGGCGAGCCGGTCCAGCACGGTCATCACAGTGGTGTACGCCAACTCGCGGCCGTCGAGCGCGTCGGCCACCTCGCGCACGGTCACACCGTCCGACGTGCCGGGGACCACGTCCCACAACACGTCCATCACCGCACGCTCAAGATCGCCCAACCGAGTCACGAAGCAATCCTACCCCCGGTAGTAGACCCCCCACGCCCCCGAGCCCACCCCACCCCGACCCCGACCAGGACCGGGCGGACCGCCGGACCGCCCGAAGATCCGCACAAGAACAGGGATGTTGCTGCCTCCAAGGCGCTGGAGGCAGCAACATCCCCGAAGTTGCGCCGCCCCCGTCGACCGGCAACCCGACCCGAGGCGGAACCCGTGAGCTGGCCCACCCGACGATCCCGGCCCACGTCAGGTTTTCCGGGGGAGCCCGCCCACGCAGGGATCAAGCCTGACCGCCCGGAGTGGGCGGGCTCCCCCGGAAAACCACAAGGCCGAGGAGGACTCACACCCCCTTGGGATGCCACACAGTCTTCGTCTCCAGCAGCGCGGTCATCCGAGCCACACCCGGGTCGACGGACCAGTCGTGGTCGGCCGGGGCTGGTCGGAGCACCCGCTTGAGGTTCTCCGCCGCCCTGACCTCCAGGTCGGTGGCGAGCGCGGTGTCGGTCACCCCGGTCAGGTCGATCGCGTTGACGTCCATGTGCGCCGCCAACGCCGGCGCGGTCTCGGTGATCGCGCCGGTGAGGATGTTGACCACCCCGCCGGGCAGGTCGGAGGTGGCCAGCACCTCGGCCAGCGTCACCGCCGCCAGGGGCTCGGAGGGCGATGCCGCCACGACCACCGTGTTGCCGCTGACGATCGCCGGGGCGATCACGCTGACCAGGCCGAGCAGCGCCGGGCGCTCGGGGGCGACGACGGCGATCACGCCGGTCGGTTCGGGCGCGGAGATGTTGAAGTACGGGCCGGCGACCGGGTTGGCGCCGCCGTACACCTGGGCGAGCTTGTCGGCCCAGCCGGCGTACCAGACCCAGCGGTCGACGGCGGCGTCCACCTCGTCGCCGGGCACGCCCAGGGCGACGAACTGCTCGCGGCGGCCCTCCAGCATCTCGGCGGCCCGGTAGAGGATCTGACCCCGGTTGTACGCGGTCGCGCCGGCCCAGCCCTTCACGGCGGCGCGGGCGGCGACCACCGCGTCCCGGGCGTCCTTGCGGGAGGCCAGTGACACATTCGAGGACTGCACGAGATACGACCGTCCCGACTCGCTGCGCGGGAACTTCCCGCCGATGAAGAGCTTGTACGTCTTACGTACCGCGACCCGCTCAGACATTGAGGTAGCCCTCCAGCCCGTGCCGGCCGCCCTCGCGACCGTAACCCGACTCCTTGTAGCCACCGAACGGCGAGGTGGGGTCGAACTTGTTGAACGTGTTGGCCCAGACGACGCCGGCGCGCAGCCGGTCGGCCATCCACAGGATCCGGGAACCCTTGTCGGTCCAGATGCCGGCCGACAGGCCGTACGGCGTGTTGTTGGCTTTCTCCACGGCCTCGGCCGGGGTGCGGAACGTGAGCACCGACAGCACCGGGCCGAAGATCTCCTCGCGGGCGATCCGGTGGGCTTGGGTGACCCCGGTGAAGATGGTGGGCGCGAACCAGAAGCCACGGTCAGGCAGCTCGCACGGCGGTGACCAGCGCTCGGCGCCCTCGGCGGAGCCGGCGTCGGACAGCTCGCGGATCCGCTCCAGCTGGGCGGCCGAGTTGATCGCGCCGACGTCGGTGTTCTTGTCCAGTGGGTCGCCGACCCGGAGCTGGGCCATCCGCCGCTTCAGCGACTCCAGCACGCGGTCGGCCACGTTCTCCTGCACCAGGAGTCGGGAGCCGGCGCAGCAGACGTGCCCCTGGTTGAAGAAGATGCCGTTGACGATGCCCTCGACGGCCTGGTCGATGGGCGCGTCGTCGAAGACGATGTTGGCGGCCTTGCCGCCCAGCTCCAGGGTGAGCTTCTTGCTGGTGCCGGCGACGGATCGGGCGATGGCCCTGCCGACCTCGGTGGAGCCGGTGAAGGCGACCTTGTCGACGCCTCCGTGCTCGACCAGTGCGCGGCCGGTGTCGCCGGCGCCGGTGACGATGTTGACCACACCGGCCGGCAGGTCGGCCTGCTGGCAGATCTCGGCGAAGAGCAGCGCGGTGAGCGGGGTGGTCTCGGCGGGCTTCAGCACCACCGTGTTGCCCGCGGCGAGCGCCGGTGCGATCTTCCAGGCCAGCATGAGCAGCGGGAAGTTCCACGGGATGACCTGCGCGGCCACGCCGATCGGCCGCGGGTTGGCACCGAAACCGGCGTGCGGAAGCTTGTCGGCCCAGCCGGCGTAGTAGAAGAAGTGCGCGGCGACCAGCGGCAGGTCGACGTCCCGGGACTCCCGGATCGGCTTGCCGTTGTCCAGGGATTCCAGGACGGCCAGCTCGCGGGAGCGCTCCTGGATGAGTCGGGCGATCCGGTACAGGTACTTCGCCCGGTCCCGGCCCGGCATCGGACCCCAGACCTTGTCGTACGCCTTGCGGGCGGCACGCACCGCGCGTTCCACGTCCTGAGCGCCGGCCTCGGCGATCTCGGCCAGCACCTCCTCGGAGGCCGGGTTGATCGACTTGAAGCTGCCACCGTCGGTCGGATCGACGAACGCGCCGTCGATGAACAGCCCGTACGAGGGTTTGAGGTCCACCACCGAGCGGGACTCGGGGGCGGGGGCGTATTCGAACATCGGCTATCAGTCCAGGGTGAAGTAGTCGGGACCGGAGTAGGTGCCGGTCGTCAGCTTGGTGCGCTGCATCAGCAGGTCGTTGAGCAGGCTGGACGCGCCGAAGCGGAACCAGTCCGGGTCGAGCCAGTCCGGGCCGACGGTCTCGTTGACCATCACCAGGTACTTGATCGCGTCCTTGGTGGTCTTGATGCCACCGGCGGGCTTCACGCCCACCTGCCGCCCGGTGGCCGCCCGGAAGTCACGGACAGCTTCCAGCATCACCAGGGTCACCGGCAGTGTCGCCGCGACCGGGACCTTGCCGGTGGAGGTCTTGATGAAGTCGCCGCCGGCCAGCATGGCCAGCCAGGAGGCCCGCCGCACGTTGTCGTAGGTGGCCAGCTCGCCGGTCTCCAGGATCACCTTGAGGTGGGCGTCCCCGGAGGCCTCCTTGGTGGCCACGATCTCGTCGTAGACCTCCTTGTAGCGCCCGGCCAGGAACGCACCCCGGTTGATCACCATGTCGATCTCGTCGGCGCCGGCCGCGACGGCGGCCCGGGTGTCGGCCAGCTTGATCTCCAACGGTGCCTGGCCGGACGGGAACGCGGTCGCCACGCTGGCCAGGTGCACGCCACTTCCGCGCAGCACCTCGGCCACGTGCGGGACCATCGCCGGGTAGACGCAGACCGCGCCGACGTGCGGGCAGGACGGGTCGGCCGGGTCCGGGCGCAGCGCCTTCGCGGCGAGCGCGCGCACCTTGCCCGGGGTGTCCGCCCCCTCCAGGGTGGTCAGGTCGACCATCCGGATCGCCAGGTCGATCGCCTGGGCCTTGGCGGTGGTCTTGATGGATCGGGTGCCGAGCTGTGCCGCCCGCTGCTCCGCGCCGACCTGGTCCACGCCGGGAAGCCCGTGCAGGAAGGTCCGCAGAGCGGTCTCGGATCGTCCCAGCTCGGAGAGCTCCGACCGGGCCGACGTCGTTGTCGCCGTCATGCCGAGAAGTCTACGCACCGGACGGCTGAGTGATCTTGGTCACGGCGGGCTCGACGTGAGCGGCGTCGCTGGTCCGACCGCACCGTCACCACTGCGCCGAACGGACCGGTAGGTTGAGCGATCGTGGACGTACACGTCATTGACCACCCGCTGGCCCAGTCTCGGCTGACCGCCATGCGGGACGCGCGCACCGATTCCTCGACGTTTCGGGCGGCGCTGCACGAACTGACCACCATGCTGGTGTACGAGGCGGCGCGCTCCTTCCCCGTCGAGCGGTACCAGGTGCAGACGCCGGTCACCGGCACCGAGGGCACCCGGCTGGCCAACCCGCCGCTGCTGGTGCCGGTGCTGCGGGCCGGCCTCGGCATGGCGGACGCCGCACTCGGCCTGCTGCCCGAGTCCTCGATGGGCTTCGTGGGCCTGGCCCGCGACGAGGAGACCTACGAGCCGCGCGCGTACATGGAGTCGCTGCCCCGCGACCTGTCCGGGCTGCCGGTGCTGGTGCTCGACCCGATGCTCGCGACCGGTGGCTCGCTGGAGCATTCCTGCCGGTTGCTCGCCGACCGTGGCTGCACCGACATCACAGTGCTCTGCGTCCTCGCCGCCCCGGTCGGCATCGAACGGCTGGAACGCTCCGGCCTGCCGTTGCGCCTGGTCACGGCCTCGATCGACCAGGGGCTCAACGACAGCATGTTCATCGTCCCCGGGCTCGGGGACGCCGGCGACCGCCAGTTCGGCGGCATGCCCCGGTTCTGAGTTCGACACCCGGTGGGTGCCGGGTCTGGCGGGTCCGTGCGCGGTGGTGCGCGGACCCGCTACCGTCTCGGGCCATGACTGGTGTTGCGCTCGCCGAGGAGTTGCTGCTCCTCGCCTACGACGACACGACCGGCAAGGCGACCATGCCGCGGATCAGCCTGGACCTCGGCATGGCCGCCGCGGTGCTGGTCGAGCTGGCCATCGCCGGCCGGATCGCGTACGCCGAAGGGTCGTTGACCGTGGCCGACCCGACGCCGACCGGCGAGCCGGTCGCCGACGAGGTGCTGAGCCGGATCGCGGCCGACACCCCGCACACCCCGGCCTCCTGGGTGCAGCGCCTGCGGCACGGCCTGCGGGACCGGATCCTCGGTGACCTGTGCAGCCAGGGTGTGGTCCGCGACGTCGACGAGACCGAGCTGGGCTTCATCCACGTGCACCGTTACCCGGTGGTCGACGCCTCCGTCGAGGCGGAGACCCGCCAGCGCCTGGCCGAGGCCCTGACCGGCGCGGCGGCCCCGGACGAGCGGACCGCCGCGCTGGCCACTCTGGTCGTGGTGCTGCGGATGGAGTCGGCGCTCGGGGTGGACGGTGAGACCGCCGCCGACGCGCGCCGCAGGCTGGAGGCGATCGCCACCGGCGCCGGCTTCTCCGGCGAGGTGAGCACCGACGACTCGGTGGTCCGCCCGTCGGTCGGCCTGGTCGTCGCGGCCCTGGGCCGCGCCGTCGACCAGGCCCTCGGCCCTCGCCGCTGACCCCCGCCGCTGACCCCCGCCGCTGACTCTCGGCCCTCGCCGCTGACTCTCCGGCCCCGCTCGACGGGCCCTTTGCTCTGCACCCACCCAGGCACCACGGTGCCGGGCCCCCGGCAGGAGTCGGGCGCGGAGGACCGCTGTTCATTCAATGGCGCTTCCGCGGGTGCAGAGCAAAGGGTGGACCTGTCATGGGTGGGCGCTGCGGGGTTCAGATGCCAAGGGCCGCGCTGACCTCAGCGCGGAGCGCGGCGACGGCCGACGCCGCCCTGCTGCGGGCCGTCTGGACGTCACCGTCCACGACCGGTTCCACCACCTCGAGGTACGCCTTGAGCTTCGGCTCGGTCCCGGAGGGCCGGATCACCACCCGGGCGGCCGCGGTACGCAGGATCACCACGTCCGACTCGGGGAGCAGGTCCCGGACGCTGTCCACCGGCTGACCGAGCAGGGTCGTCGGGGTGTCCGCCCGGATCCTGGCCATCGCATCGGTGATCACCCGCAGGTCGTCCACCCGGGCGGAGAGCTGGTCGGTGTGGTGCACGCCGAACTCGGCGGCCAACTCGTCGAGCCGGTCGGTCAGCGTCCGACCCTGTGTCTTCAGGCCGGCGGCCAGCTCGGCCACGGTCAGCGCCGCCGTGATGCCGTCCTTGTCCCGCACGTGCGCCGGTGCGACGCAGTAGCCGAGCGCCTCCTCGTAGCCGAAGACCAGGGGCGTGCTCCCGCCGCCGGCCCGCACGATCCACTTGAAGCCGGTCAGCGTCTCGTCGTAGGGCAGGCCGCGGGCCGCGCACATCGCGCGCAGCAGTGACGAGGACACGATGGTGGTCGCGTAGAGCCCGGTCACCCCGCGCCGCATCAGGTGGTCGGCGAGCAGCACCCCCACCTCGTCGCCGCGCAGCATCCGCCAGCCGTCGTGCCCGTCACGGACGACCACCGCGCAACGGTCGGCGTCCGGGTCGTTGGCGATGGCGAGGTCCGCGCCGGTGGAGTCGGCCAGGGCGATCAGCCGGTCCACCGCCCCCGGCTCCTCCGGGTTGGGGAACGACACGGTCGGAAACGCCGGGTCCGGCTCGGCCTGGTCGGGGACCACGCCGGGCACCGGGAAACCGGCGCGGGCGAAGGCGGCGGTGAGCACCGCCGCGCCCACCCCGTGCAGAGGGGTGTACGCCACCGTCAGGTCCCGTGGCCCGTCCGGGTCGATCACGGCGGTGGCCTGTTCGACGTACGAGGCGGTCAGGTCGTCGCCGAGCACCTGCCCGGGTGGGCCCAGTGGCACCTCAGTCAGCGGGCCGACCGATCGGATGGCCGCCTCGATGCCGGCGTCGGCGGGCGGCACGATCTGCGCGCCCCAGCCCAGTTCACCGCCCAGCTCCGCGCCGAGGTAGACCTTGTAGCCGTTGTCCTGGGGTGGGTTGTGGCTGGCCGTGACCATCACACCGGCGACTCCGCCGAGGTGGCGCACCGCGTACGCCAGCACCGGGGTGGGCAGCGGGCGGGGCAGCAGCAGCGCCGGTCGACCCGCCCCGGTGGCCACCTGGGCGGTGCGCTCGGCGAACTCCCGGGAGCCGTGCCGAGCGTCGTACCCGATCACCAGGGGGCCGGTGCCACCCTGGGCCGCGAGCCAGCCGACCAGGCCGGCAGCGGCCTGGGTGACCACGGCGAGGTTCATTCCGTTCGGGCCGGCCCGCAGTGGGCCGCGCAGGCCCGCGGTGCCGAAGGTCAGCGGGCCGGCGAACCGGTCGGCCAGCTCCGGCGCGCTCGCCGGCAACCGGTCGAGCACCGCCGTCAGCTCGTCCCGGCTGGCCGGGTCGGGGTCGTCGGCCAGCCAGCGCCGGGCTTGCTCGCGAATGTCGTCGATGTCAGTCGTGTCCGCCGCCATGCCCCTTGATAGCACGGCGGCGGATCACCGCTGTCGGTTCCCTCCGGCTCAGCCGTCCCCGGTGAGCTGGAACGTCCGCACCATCTCGTCGAAGATCGGCTTGCTCTCCGCGAACTTGGTGTCCGTCGAGGTCAGGTAGAACGAGTACGCCTTGCCGCCCTCGGCCACCCCACGCCAGACGCCGTGCCGCATGGCGTCGCCCTCGCCGCAGGTGTATTCGAACTCGGCGGCCGGCTTGCTGGCCAGCTCGGTCTCGGTGGCGCTGACCTGCTGGTATGGCTTGACGCAGGAGGTGCTCCTGGTCTTGAGGCCGTTCTCCGCCGTCTCCGCCCAGCGGTTGGAGTCGCTGGACCACTTCTCGGTGATGATGCGCACCTTGCGGCCGCTGTCCTCCGGGTCGATGTAGTCGGTGTAGGAACCGCCGGTGGCCTTCTTCCAGCCCTTCGGCACCATGAGCTGGATGCCGCGGGCGGTGTGTTCCTGCATCTCGACGCTCGGCGCCGCTGCGGCGGACGGGGTGGGCTGCGCCTGGGGAGTGCTCGGCGGGGCGTCGTCGTCGCCGCCGGAGAGCGCCACCACGGTGAGCAGCAGCACGACGGCCAACCCGCCGGCCGCGGCGAGCTGCACCTTGCGTGGCCAGCCCTTGACGGTGCTGACGAGCTGGCCACCGGTGGCGCGGACCTTGCCCAGAGCGCCGCCGCCGTCACCGCCGGAAGCGGCGGGCGACGTGGCCCAGGGTTGGCCGGTGCCCGGCACCGACCACTGGTTGCCGCCGTAGGTGCCGCCGATGCGCTGGGTGGCCTCCGGTGCGCCGCCGTAGCCGACCTGCTGGGTGGCACCGGCCGGGGTGCCGTAGGTGACCCGCTGGGTGGCGTCCGGGTGCGCGCCGGCGTCCACGCGCTGGGTGGCGTCCGCGTTGCGGCCGTAGGCGCGCCCAGCGGACTGTCGGCCGGGCGGGGGCATCGCGCCGGTGGGTGTGTGCAGCGGGCCGGCCAACGCGTCGGCGCTGGTCTCGTCGAGCCCGGTGGCGCCGGCAGTGCCGGTCGGCTCCGGGCGTTCGCCCCGGCTCAGCGCCGCCAGCCGGTCGGTCAGGGACTCACCGGGGGCCAGCATGGCGGGCCCGCCGATCTGGCTGTCCGGCTTCGGCTCCGGCTGGGGCGGCGGCAGGACGGGCACCGGGCGCTGCTGCACCGGCACCACGTTGTACGGGTCGGTGACCGAGTGCACGGCGGTCGCGGTGCTGCCCAACGGGCCGGCGAGCAGCTCGCGCAGCATGGCCCGGGCGGTGTGCACGTCCAACCGGCGCGCCGGGTCCTTTTCCAGCAGACCCATCAGCACCCGGGTCAGCGGGCCGCTGCGCTGTGGCGGGGCGGGCGGGTCCTCGACCACGGCGTGCATGGTCTCGATCGGGTCGCCCTTGTCGAACGGGGGGCGTCCCTCGACTGCTGTGTAGAGCGTCACACCCAGCGAGAAGAGATCGCTCGGTGGCCCGAACTCCTGGCCCATGGCGCGCTCGGGCGAGATGAAGTGCGGTGAGCCGAGCACCATGCCGGGGGTGGTGAGCTGCACGTCGGTGGGCATCCGGGCGACCCCGAAGTCGGTCAGCACGCAGCGCCCGTCGGTGCAGATCAGCACGTTGGCGGGCTTCACGTCCCGGTGCAGCACGCCGATCGCGTGTGCGACCTCCAACGCGCCGAGCAGCGCGATGCCGATCTTGGCGACGGCCCGGGGTGCCACCGGACCGTCCTCGATCACCATGTCGGCGAGGCTGCGGGCGTCCAGCAGCTCCATCACGATCCACGGCCGGCCGGCCTCGGTGACCACGTCGTACACCTGCACCACGGCGGGGTGCTGGATGGCGGCGGCGGCGCGGGCCTCGCGCAGGGTGCGTTCGTACATGGCGTCGCGGTCGCTGGGGGCCAGACCCGGAGGAAGGACGACCTCCTTCACCGCCACGTCACGGCGCAGCAGGGTGTCTGTGGCACGCCACACCGTGCCCATGCCGCCGTTGCCCACCGAGGACCGCAGCGAGTACCGGCCACCAATGGTGGTGCCGGGCGCCGCTCGTCCGTTGGCGGGACTAACTGGTCCGCCGCTCCACGTCGGGATCTGAGTCACAGAAAAGCCACCGGGGGAAATCGAGGGGGGCTGGGACACAACCCCCCTATCTTGCTGGTTCCGACGCCCGATGCGAAAGCCGACGCGGCGGACGTTTATCGAAGTCGACAGAACGTGCCCTGTCGTTCACCTGGTGTCGACCGGTCGGGACGCACTGTGCGGTATCCCTCACGCGAGGGTGTGGCCAGGCGTCCTACCATCCGGGGATGAGTGAACGGCGGTCAAGCGAGTCCGGTTTCCCGATCAACGGCGTCTACACCGAGGCCGACCTTCCGGAGGACCTGGACTCCCGGCTGGGCAGCCCCGGCGAGTTCCCGTACACCCGGGGGGTCTACCCCACGATGTACACCTCCCGTCCGTGGACCATGCGCCAGTATGCCGGCTTCGGCACCGCCACCGAGTCCAACGCGCGCTACCACCAGCTGTTGCGGGCCGGCACGATGGGCCTCTCGGTCGCCTTCGACCTGCCGACCCAGATGGGTTACGACTCCGACGAGCCGATCGCGCACGGCGAGGTCGGCAAGGTGGGCGTCGCCATCGACTCCATCGAGGACATGCGGCTGCTCTTCGCCGACATTCCGCTGGACAAGGTCTCCACCTCGATGACCATCAACGCGCCCGGCTCGGTGCTGCTGCTGCTCTACCAGCTCGTCGCCGAGGAGAACGGGGTGCCCGGCACGGCGCTCAACGGCACGATCCAGAACGACATCCTCAAGGAGTACATCGCCCGGGGGACGTACATCTTCCCGCCGAAGCCGTCGCTGCGCCTGGTGGCCGACACGTTCGCGTACTGCCGCAAGGAGGTGCCGAAGTGGAACACCATCTCCATCTCCGGCTACCACATGGCGGAGGCCGGCGCGACGCCCGCGCAGGAGATCGCGTTCACCCTGGCCAACGGCGTGGAGTACGTGCGGGCGGCGCTGGCCGCCGGGCTCGCCGTGGACGACTTCGCGCCCCGGCTGTCGTTCTTCTTCGTGGCCCGCACCACACTGCTGGAGGAGGTGGCGAAGTTCCGCGCCGCCCGGCGGATCTGGGCCCGGCTGATGCGCGACGACTTCGGCGCCAAGGATCCGAAGTCGATGATGCTGCGCTTCCACACCCAGACCGCCGGCGTGCAGCTCACCGCGCAGCAGCCGGAGGTGAACCTGGTCCGGGTGGCGGTACAGGGGTTGGGCGCGGTGCTCGGCGGCACCCAGTCGCTGCACACCAACAGCTTCGACGAGGCGATCGCTCTGCCCACCGAGAAGGCGGCCCGGCTCGCGCTGCGGACCCAGCAGGTGCTGGCGTACGAGACGGACCTGACCGCCACCGTCGACCCGTTCGCCGGCTCGTACGTGGTGGAGGCGATGACCGCCGAGATCGAGGCCGCCGCCGTCGAGTTGATGGAGCGGGTGGCCGACCACGGCTCGGCGGTGGACGCGATCGAGGCCGGGTTCCAGAAGCGGGAGATCGAGCAGTCCGCGTACCGGATCGCCCAGGAGATCGACTCGGGCGAGCGGGTGGTCGTCGGGCTCAACCGGTTCACCGTGGACGAGGAGGAGCCGTACGAGCCGCTGCGGGTCGACCCGACGATCGAGGCGGCCCAGGCTGACCGGCTGGCGCGGCTGCGCTCCGAGCGGGACGCCGACGAGGTGACCCGGACCCTCGCGGATCTGCGGACCGCCGCCGAGGGCACCGACAACGTGCTCTACCCGATGAAGGCGGCGCTGCGGGCCCGGGCGACAGTGGGCGAGGTCTGCGGGACGTTGCGCGAGGTGTGGGGGTTGTACCGGCCCACCGATCGCTTCTGACCGTCGCTGGCCGCGACGGCGTGTGTCCGTCCGGTTCAGCGGGTACCCCTTCGGCCACGGACGCACACAGTGTGCGCCCGTGGTCGACGCGTGCGTGTGAGCGTCCTTATCCGGTCGTCGCGGAGCGTGGTCGGCTAATTGTCGGAGTGTCAGTTCACCACCCCGACTAATGCGACAATTTGCAACAGGGTCCCGGAGTGGCACTCCGGAATCGCGACCGCCACGGTTGGTTACGCGTTGTAGGAGGTGAGGGGCGCATGACGGCATTCGAGCACGATCTACCTGCTGTCCCGCACATCTCCGAGCGCCCTCAGCAGGGCATACGTGACGCTACGCGGTCTGATCATCACCGTAACGAGGTTGCGCAGCGTCACCGCCGGAGGTCTAGGCTGTCTGCTGTCCCCGATGATCCATCCATCTCTAGTGATCGAGAATTCGACGTGACGAGTGCGTTGACGCTGCCCACTGGTGGCCAGCTGGCGTCGTCCTGGCCGGAGACGCCACCCGGGTCCCAGCCCCTTCCCCGCGACCTGGACCACCTCCTCGCCCTCCGGGTACCGGGGCTCATCGCCACGCGCCGTTACCTCCACTCGCACCCCGAGCTCTCCGGCACGGAGTTCGAGACGGCGGCCCTGATCGCCCGGGAGCTCTCGCTGGCCGGGCTGCACCCTCGGCTGCTGCCCAAGGGCAACGGCGTGATCTGCGACATCGACGGCCGCCCCGACGGCCCGGTCGTCGCGCTGCGCGCCGACATCGACGCCCTGCCGCTGGACGACATCAAGGACGTGCCGTACCGCTCCACCGTGGAGGGCGTCTGCCACGCCTGCGGCCACGACGTGCACACCACGATCATGCTCGGCGTCGGCATGCTGCTGGCCCAGCTCGCCGACCTCGGCGAGCTGGACGGCCGGGTCCGGCTGATCTTCCAGCCGGCCGAGGAGATCCTGCCCTGCGGCTCGCTGGAGGTCATCGAGGCGGGCGGCCTGGACGACGTGGTGCAGATCTTCGCGCTGCACTGCGACCCGAACCTGCCGGTGGGTCAGGTCGGCCTGCGGGTCGGCCCGATCACGGCGGCTG
Source organism: Micromonospora sp. C81 (assembly GCF_018070425.1). Classification (NCBI taxonomy): domain Bacteria; kingdom Bacillati; phylum Actinomycetota; class Actinomycetes; order Micromonosporales; family Micromonosporaceae; genus Micromonospora; species Micromonospora sp. C81. Next base: position 16,442 of record NZ_JAGPXS010000028.1, on the reverse strand, counting down.
CCGACAACGTCACGGTCCGGCTCTCCGGGCCGGGCGGTCACACCGCCCGTCCGCACCTGACCGTCGACCTGGTCGACGCGCTCGGCCGGTTGATCACCGAAGTGCCCGCCCTGGTCAGCCGCCGGGTGCCGGCCAACAGTGGCCTGCTGCTGGTCTTCGGCCACGCCTCGGCCGGCACCCGTTACAACGTCATCCCCTCCGAGGCGAGCGCCTCCGGCACCCTGCGGGTGATGGACCGCGACACCTGGGAGCAGGCTCCCAAGATCGTCGCTCAGGTCGTCCGGGACGTGATCGCCCCGACCGGCGCCACGGTCGATCTGGAATACCTTCGCGGCCGGCCGCCGGTGAGCAACGACTCGCGGGCCATCCAGGTGCTCACCGCCGCCACCGGCGCCGCGCTCGGCCCGCAAGGGATCGCCGAGACACCGCAGAGCATGGGCGGCGAGGACTTCTCCTGGTATCTGGAGTACGTCCCCGGCGCCCTCGCCCGTCTCGGCGTGGGCCGCTCCGGCCCCAACGTCGACCTGCACCGGGCAAGCTTCGACGTGGACGAGCGGGCCATCCCGGCCGGCGTACGCGTCATGGTGCAGACCGCGCTGCGGGCACTGGCGGCGGCGCGCTGACCGGACCGACCAGAGCCGGGATCTTCCGTCGCCGGCGCAACACCACCAGCAAGACCCCCAGGGGTACGCCGAGCGCCACCAGCCACGGCAGCAGCGCGCCCAGCACGGTGAGCAGGACGGTCAACGAGGCGACGAACGCCTTCCAACCGCCCTTGAGCCCGACCAGGAAGCCGGTCTCGGCCTTCTCATCGGCGGCCTTGGCGGCCGGCCCGGCCAGCGACACGGTGATCGTGGACAGGGCGGTCAGGTCGGCCAGGCGTCGCTTCTTGGCCTCCAGCGACGCCAGGTCGGCCTCCCGGCGACCCAGCTCGTTCTCCAACGACACCAGGTCGGTGATCGAGGTGGCGCGGGTCAGCAACCGGCGGGCGCTGTCCACCCGGGCCCGCTGACTGGTGATCCGGGCGTCCAGGTCGACGGTCTCCTCGGTGACGTCCTGGGTGTTGATCTCCCGGTTCTGCTGCCGACCCAGCTTCGCGATCTCCTCCACCACGCCGGCGAACTTCGGCGCCGGCACTCGCAACTGCAACTCCGCCACCGCGTCGGCGTCGGCGCTGCGCCGCTGGTCGCCCCCGATGAAGCCACCGGCCCGAGTGGCTATGGCGGTGGTCTCGCGGGCCGCCGCGTCCACATCGTCCACCTGCACACGCATCGTTCCGGTGTAGATGATCGCCCGTTGGTCGACCCGCAGGTCCGCGGCCCCGGCCCCGGCCGCCCCCGCCGCGTCCGCAGCGGCGGCGTCCCTGTTCGCCTCGCCGGCCTTTGCTGGCGCCTCGGCCGCCGACCTCGCGGAATCCTTCGACCCGCTGTCGTCGCCGGCGCCGCATCCCGTTAGCACCAGCGTCGCCGCCAGCGCCGTCGCCGCCAGCAGTGTGCTGTGGCGTCGTACCACCTTTCCGTCCATCCCCGCTCCCATCGTCGTTATCCGGTGTGGCGATAGCTCGGACGCTGCGCACGCGTCGGCTGGTTCCGGCAGACTGCGCTGAGGACGTCACGATTCGATAATCGAGGAGTCACGATGCGGCTCACCAAGTACGCCCACTCCTGCCTCCGCGTGGAGCACGACGGGGGAGTGCTCGTCATCGACCCCGGCATGTTCGGCGATCCAGCGGTGGCTCTGGACGGTGCGGACGCGGTGCTGATCACCCACGAGCACCCCGACCACCTCGACCTCGCGGCGGTGCGCCTGCAGCTCGACCGGCAACCGTTCCCGATCCACGGTCCCGCCTCGCTCGCTGAGGCCCTGGGCGACGCGGCCGAGGCACTGCACCCGGTCACCGCCGGTCAGTCGTTCACCGCCGCCGGGGTCGCCGTCCGCGCGTACGGAGGGCGGCACGCGGTGATCCACCCGGACATCCCGGTGGTGGACAACCTCGGTTACCTGATCAACGACGCGGTCTACCACCCGGGCGACTCACTGGTGGTGCCCGACGAGACACCCGTCGACACGCTCTTCGCGCCGATCCACGCCCCCTGGTCGAAGTTCTCCGAGGTGCTCGACTTCATTCGGGCTGTCGCGCCGCGGCGCGCGTACGCCCTGCACGACGCCCTGCTCAACGAGAACGGGCTGGGTGTGCTCAACCGGCAGTACACGGCGATGTCCGGCACCGAGTACCAGCGACTGGAGCCCGGTAGCCGGGTGGACGTCTGACCCGATGCCCGGCCCCTCGACGGAGTTGGTGCAGCAGCTCTACCGCACCCCACCGGACCGGTTCGTGGCCGCCCGGGACGCCGCCGTGGCCGACGCCCGCCGAGCCGGCGACCCGAGCACCGCGCGACAGTTGGCCCGGCTCCGTCGCCCGACGGTGGCCGCCTGGCTGGTGAACCTGCTCGCAATCAGGCGCCCCGAGCTGGTCGCCGACCTGGTCGAGCTCGCCGACGAGCTGCGCACCGCCCAGCGGGAGCTGCGTGGCCCCCGGCTGCGGGAGTTGTCCGCGCAGCGTCGGGCGGTGGTCGGTGCCCTGGTCGCCGAGGTCCGCAAGCTCGCCGCGGCGGAGCCGGACGCGCCACCGGCGGGTCGACTGCCGCTGGCCGAGGTGGAGGCGACCCTCAACGCGGCGTTCTCCGACGCCGAGGTCGCCGAGCAGGTCCGGGCCGGCCGCCTGCTCCGGGCGGCCAGCTACGCGGGTTTCGGCGAGGTGCCCCGCCCACAACTGCGGCTGGTCACCGGCGACGACGAGGAGCCGGAGGAGGAGGAGCGCCCGGCCCGCCGACCCGGTGCCCAGCGGGCGCGCCCCGAGCCGGCGACCCGCACGGACCGGGCAGCACCGGGCACGGACCGGGCCGCCTCCCGCAAGGACCGGGCAGCGGGGCGCGCCGAGCAGGCCGAGCGGGCTGCGCAGCGGGCGGCCCGCGCCGAGCGGGCCCGGCAGCGCCGTGCCCTGGAACGGGAGCTGGCCCTGGCCCAGGCCTACCAGAAGCGCGTCGAGGCCGAGCTGACCGAGGCGACCGGGCAGGAGCGGGACGGCGTTGCCGTACTCGACGGGATCGAGGCCGAGCTGGCCGAACTGGAGCGGCGGCGGGCGGTCGCCGAGCAGGATCTCAGCCGCGCCAAACTGGCTCGGCGGGCCGCGGAACGAGCGGTCACCGTGGCTCGGCGGCGCGCGGGTGAGGTGGAGGGGGCCATAGAGGCGCTGGCGGCCGAAGAGGGGGATGCGGACGGGGGCGCTGGCGCGGCAGACTGACCATCGATGGACGACTACGGGTGTGCGGACCGTCCACGGCGGGTAACCCCGGATCGGGGATTCGTCGTGGGCGACGGGTCGGGCTGGTCGACTGTGGTGCGCGAATGACACCGGAGCAGGCCGCCGCGGCCAGCAAACCAGTCGTGCTCGACCTCGGCGACGCGTTCAGCCGGGACCCGGTCACGTTGCGCCGGGCCCGGTTGCTCGGCATCTCCGGCTGGGCCTTCTACATCGGTGGTCGGGCCGGTGCCCTCGGCGATGTGCGGGCCGAGACGGCCGCCGCCGCTCTCGGCTTCATCGCCCCGGACGCGGTCGCCGACGGTTGGGACGCCGCAGGCCGGGTCGTGCCCCCGTTCGAGGTGGCCGCCGCGAGCCTCGCCGAGTGCTGTCGGTGGGGGGCGCAGCAGCTCGGCGCTCTGCCCGGCACCGAACGCCTGGCGACACTCGTCGAGCGGGCGGTGGTCGCCGCGGACGCCAGCGGGATGCCGCTCTTCGCCGCGTGGCGGGCCATGCCCCTGCCGGACCTCTCCCCGGGCGCCCGCACCGCAGCCGGGCTGCGGCTGCTCCGCGAACACTTCACCGGCGCCTACCTGTTGGCGGTGCGCGCCGCCGGGATGACCCCGCTGGAGGCCGTGCTGTCCGGGCCGGAAGGGGAGGCCGGGGCGGTGGCCTGCGGCTGGTCGCCTCCGTACCCGCCGATCGGGCCGTTGGTGCGTCGACGACTCTGGGCGGAGGCCGTGACCAACAGACTGGCCGCTCCGGCGTTCACGGCCCTCGGCCCCGCCGACGGCAACGAGTTGGTCGAGTTGCTGCACCGCACCCGGGCCCACCTCGCCTGAGCCTCCCGCCGGCGAAAAATGGGCGGCGCCCGACGAGGTCGGCTGCCAGGATGTTCTGCCGTGACTCTTCCCGCTGGTTGGACAACGCGCAGGCCCACCCTCGACGACGTGCCCGCGATCCTGGCGGTGGTGCACGCCGCCGACACCTTCGCCATTGGCCATCCCGACTTCGACGCCGAGGACGTCGCCGCGTCACTGACCGCCCCCTACTTCGACCCGTCCCGGGATTCCTGGCTGGCGGTCGACCCGGAGGGCGATGTGGTCGGCTGGGCGACGGTGGACAACCCCACCGGGGTCGGCCGGGAGTTCGTGGAGATCTACGTCGACCCGGTACGCGCCGCGACCGTCCGGGCGCCGCTGCTGGCCCGACAACTGGACCGGGTCGCCGAGCGCGCCGCCGACCGGGGGCTGCCGTCGCTCACCGTCCGTTGCGCGGTCTTCGCGCCGGAACGTGACTGGGAACGGAGCCTGCGCGACGTCGGGTTCACCCTGGTCAAGAGGTACGTCCGGATGAGCGGGCCGCTGACCGACCTGCCCGAGCAGCCCGCCGGGCCGTCCGGTGTGACGGTGCGGCAGGTACGCCCCGACGACGAGTCCGACCTGCGGGAGTTCCACCGCATCACCGAGACCGCCTTCGCCGACACCGCCGATCACGAGCCGGTGTCGTACGAGCGGTGGCGGGCCCGGATCGGTGACCTGAACGCCTGGGACGAGTGGTTCGTCGCCGAGGTGGACGGGGTGCCGGTCGGCGCGTTGCAGTCCTCGGACCAGGCGCTCGACCAGCAGCAGGGCTGGGTGAAGAGTCTGTCGGTGCTGTCCGCGTACCGTCGCAGGGGTGTGGGTGCGGCGCTGCTGCGCCGCGCCTTCGCCCGCTACGCCGAGAAGGGGCGGCAGTCCGTCGGACTGGGTGTGGACCTCACCAACCCGACCGCCCCGTTGTCGTTGTACGAGTCGGTGGGCCTGCGGGGAACCCTGTGGATCGGCATGTACGAGCTTTCCGTTCCGGCCGCCGGTGTGTGATTGACGACCCCGGTCGGGCCCGACCGACGATCCGGTCGACGGCGGTAGCAGACTGGGAGCGTGCGATACGCGCTGCTACGCCGATGCGGTGCCGGTGGGGCGGGACCGCAGCTCGGTGACGTAGTCGTCCGGGGCGCCCGCCTTCTCGGCGGCGTTCGCGATCTCGGACAGATACCACGAGGTCGGAAGGCCGCCCTCGTACCCGTTGAAGACGTAGATCCACGCGGTCACGTCCCCGTCGAGGGTGGAGACCCGGACGTGCAGCTTGCGGTACGTGCCGGCGGTCACCCCCTCGAGCTCGTCGAGCTGACCCGCGTCGTAGGGGTGGATGTCGTAGAGCGCCACGAAGACCCGATCACCGGGAGACTCGACCAGGGTGCTCACCGCGCCCTCCCAGCCGATCACGTCAGCCCCGGCGAAGGTCAGCCGCCAGCCTTCCAGCCAGCCGGTGCCCACCATCGGCGAATGCGGACAGTAGGCGCGCATCCGGGCGGGATCGAGATTTGAGCCGTAGGCGGCGTGATGACGCACGGCGATGACGATAGCCCGGCGGACGGGTGGGGGAGAATACGACAGTGCGTGTCGAATGCGCTCAGGAGAAGAAAGTCACTGTGAGCATGGACGAAGGGCGAACGCTGTGAGCCGGATCGTGATCATCGGTGGGGGGCCGGCCGGGTACGAGGCGGCTCTGGTCGCCGCCCAGCTGGACGCCGATGTCACAGTGGTGGAGGCCGACGGTGCCGGTGGAGCATGTGTGCTCTCCGACTGTGTGCCGTCGAAGACCTTCATCGCCAGCTCGCAAGTGGTGACCGGTTACCGGGACACCGAGGAGTTCGGGGTGCACTCGGACGGCCTGGAGGCGGTCACCGTCGACGCCCGGGCGGTGCACGAGCGGGTCAAGCGGCTGGCGTTGGCGCAGTCCGCCGACATCCACGCCAAGCTGCTCAAGGCGGGCGTCACCTTCGTGGCCGGCACCGCGCGGCTCGGCGAGGATTCCCTCGGGCATACCCACCGGGTCGTCGTCACCCCCGCCGACGGGGGCGAGGAATACTCCATCGCCGCATCGACAGTGCTGGTGGCCACCGGCTCGACACCCCGCCAGTTGCCCACCGCCGTACCGGACGGTGAGCGCATCCTGACCTGGCGCCAGGTGTACGACCTGCCGGAGCTGCCCGAGCACCTGATCGTGGTCGGCTCCGGTGTGACCGGCGCGGAGTTCGCCAGCGCGTACCTGGCGATGGGGGTCCAGGTCACCCTGGTCTCCAGCCGGGACCGGGTGATGCCGCACGAGGACGCCGACGCCGCGTCCGCCATCGAGCGGGTGTTCCGCAACCGGGGCATGGAGATCCTCAACAACTCCCGGGCCGACGCGGTCCGGCGTACCGCCGACGGTGTCGAGGTGGAGCTCTCCGACGGCCGCAAGGTGACCGGTTCGCACGCGCTGATCACGGTCGGGTCGATCCCGAACACGGCCAACCTGGGCCTCGCCGAGTACGGGGTGGAGCTGGGCCGGGGCGGCTACGTGACAGTCGACCGGGCCTCCCGGACCAACGTGCCCGGCATCTACGCCGCCGGCGACTGCACGGGCGTGCTGCTGCTGGCCAGTGTCGCCGCCATGCAGGGCCGGATCGCCATGTGGCACGCGCTCGGCGAAGCGGTTCGCCCGCTGCGGCTGCGTACCGTCGCGGCGAACGTCTTCACCGACCCGGAGCTGGCGACCGTGGGTGTTTCGCAGGACGAGGTGGACGCGGGCAAGGTGCCGGCCCGGCAGGTGATGCTGCCGCTGTCCGGCAACGCCCGGGCCAAGATGGACGACCTCTCGGACGGCTTCGTGAAGCTGTTCTGCCGGCCGGCGAGCGGTCAGGTGATCGGCGGTGTGGTGGTCGCCCCGAAGGCCAGCGAGCTGATCCTGCCCATCACCATGGCGGTGGAGAACAACCTGACGGTCAACGAGCTGGCCCAGACCATCACCATCTACCCGAGCCTCTCCGGCTCGATCACCGAAGCAGCACGCCAGCTGATGCTCCACGAGCTGGAGTGACCCGCCGGGTCTGGGTTACCGCCACCGTGGCCAGGACGGCTACCTCGGTGAGGATGAGGAGGCGTTCGGCCAGGCCGATGAGCATTCGGTCGCCGGGGTAGGCGGACCAGATCATCGCCGCCGCCAGGGCGAGGCTGAGCAGGACGAGGGTTCGTAGCGTCCGGGCGGCGGGGGTCAGGGCCGGGCGGCGGGCGAGCAGCCAACCGCTGACCGGGAGTGCCAGGAAGGCGACGACCGAGGCGTACCGGTGCAGGTAGGCGGCGGTGGTCATGGCGGTGCCCGGCTCGTTGGTCGGCACCACGGCGGCCAGCAGCAGTCCACCCACCCATGCGCCGAGCAGCAGCTCGGCCGTTCGAGCCGAGCGCGATCGGGGTGGGTCGGCGCGGCGCAGCCCGTACAGCAGCGCCACAGTGGCGAGCGCGAGCACCACCATGGCGACGTCGATGACGCCGCCTCGGTCGGAGACCGCGAAGTCGCTGATGGTCAATGCCCACGGGTTGAGGTCGTCGTTGACTTCGAGGTGGCCGATCACGGTGAGCAGCGCCGCCAGGGCGATCCCGCCCAGGGCCAGCAGGCCGGTACTCCGGGTAACAGGCATGCCTCAGCCTGTCGCCGCGGGCACCCCAGCCGAATCCGGGACAGCCACCGAAATCGTCCCCCGGGACCACCCCTAGAGGCAACGGCGTCATTGGTCCCGTGCGGCGGCAAGCTCCGAGCCCTGAGATGACCTACACCAGGTCAAGCGACGTTCAGGTGGATGTTCCCGATGCGGGCGACGATGTCTAGGTGACCGCCCAGGCCGGTGACGTAGGCGCGGAGGGTTTCCAGGCTGGTGTGCTCGCCATTCTCGATCTGGCTGATCCTCGCCTGGGACAACCCCGCCGCTTCAGCTAGTTGGGTCTGCGTCATCCCCAGCTGCTTGCGGATCTCTGCCAGCTGCGCGCCGCTGACCGATGCCAGCATCTGCTCACGCTGCTGAGCCCGCCGGGCAGCCCGGTCCGGATGTTCCCAGGACGGATCGAGCTCCCGGGCCTTCGCCTTGACGTCCCGCCAGTCAGCTCCACCGGTCATCTTTGCGTTTCCTTCAGGCTGGAGAGGTGCTCCTGGAAGCGGTCATCCGCCAACGGCACCGCCGTCTTGTACCACATGCAGTCGATATAAGCACAGCTTATACCCGTTGGTCTGGCGACACTCAGTCGATGGGGACCTTGACGACTGCGGCGGCGGCGCGGGCGTGGCGGGCGCTGACCAGCGTCATCGCCCATCCGGCTGCGGCGAACCCGCCTGCGGCGGCGGTGGCGATGATGGCCAACCGCCAGGCCGACTCGGTGAGAGCGGTGCCGCCCAGGTGCCCGACCATCGCGCCGTAGGTGGCCCAACCCAGCGCGGCGACCGCCTCGTAGAGCACGAACAGACGGTACGGGTAGCGGCTGCGCCCGGCCGAGAAGCAGGCCGCCATCCGGCCGCCGGGCACGAACCGGCAGAGCAGGATGACCAGCGGCCCGGGTTGTCGCAGCCCCTGGGTGACCCGACTGGCCACTCGGCGGGCGCGGCTCAGCTCGGCGTGCCGGGGTGGCCGCCGGTCCGGTGCGCTGCGCCCGAGCAGGTAGCAGGCCAGGTCGCCGGCGAACACGCCGAGCGCGCCGACGGCGATGGTGACCGGCAGGCTGAGCCCGCCGTAGACGGTGAGGGCGCCACTGGTGATCATGACGATCTGGGTGGGGATCACCGGCACGAAGGCGTCCGCGATCAGCAGAGCGAGCAGCACCAGGTACGCCCACGTCGGCGATGCGACGTCAGTCAGTAGTTCGGGCACGCCTGCCACCTCGCCGGATGCGGCCGATTGGGTGTCTTGAGCCTGACGGCGTGTCCGCCGTCACCGTGGACGGCCCTGGCCCGTCGTGACCGTCGACACGGCCAGGCCACCCAGGTACAACGAGGCGAACCGGCCTCGGGTGACGGGTTCGGTGGCCGTCCCAACCGTCCCGGAGCGGTCGGCGGATCGGCGTTCGTCGGCGTACCGTTGTCGGCGCGGCCACGCCCGTCGGGTCCCCCGTTCCTGACGTTTCGGGCCGCCAGGGCCGCCGGCGGGTCCCGCGCCGGCGGCCCACCCCCTGCCCGCTCTCCCACTGTCGTAATTCAGGTGCGTCCTGGACCGCCTGAGACGTAGCATCGCGGCATGCGCAGTGCGGTAGTGGTGACCACGACGCCGGGTGTCCCCGGCGCGCCGCTCTGACGTAACCAACGTCGACCAGGCCCCGGGGCGATCCGCCCCGGATGGCCGCGCGGCGTTCGGTGTCCAGGTCGCCTCCGGGTCGTACCCGATCCAGGAGCCCGACATGATCGACCACCGCAGGCTCGGCCGTGAGCTGGACCTCTTCGTCTCCGATCCGCTGGCCGGCGCCGGCCTGCCGATCTGGCTGCCGGCCGGCGCCGCCGCCCGGCACGCCGTCGAGGAGTACGTCCGGGAGTTGGAGCGTCGCTCCGGCCACCAGCACGTCTACTCGCCGCCGCTGGGCAAACGCGAACTCTTCGAGCTCTCCGGGCACCTCGGCTACTTCGCCGACGACATGTTCCCGCCGATGCGGCTCAGCGCCGACGACGAGTTCGTGCTCCGACCGGCGCTCTGCCCGCACCACGCGCTGGTGTTCCGGGCTCGGGGCCGCTCCTACCGGGAGTTGCCGCTGCGGATCGCGGAGCTGGGCGGGATGTACCGCTCGGAGCGCTCCGGGGTGCTCGGTGGGCTGTCCCGGGTACGTGCCATCTCGCTCAACGACGCGCACACCTTCTGCGCGCCCGAACAGGTGGGCGCGGAGGTCGCGGAGATCCTCGGGCTGATCCGTGCCGCGCACGCCGCGCTCGGCGTCCGACCGGCCGGCTTCCGGCTGTCGTTGCGGGGGCCGGGCGAGAAGTACGTCGGCGACGACGCGCAGTGGGCCCGTGCGGAGGACCTGCTCCGCGCCGCGCTGGCCGGGATGGCGTACGTCGAGGCGCCCGGGGAGGCCGCCTTCTACGGACCGAAAATCGACATTCAGATCGTGGACGCGGCCGGCCGGGAGTCGACCATCTCCACCATCCAACTCGACTTCGACAAACCCGAGCGCTTCGACCTGTCGTACACCGGTGCCGACGGCAGCCGGCATCGGCCGGTCATGCTGCACCGCAGCCTGGTCGGCAGCATGGAGCGGCTGTTCGCGTACCTCATCGAGGTGCACGAGGGCGCCTTCCCGGCCTGGTACGCGCCCGTCCAGCTGGTGTTGCTGCCGGTCGACGACGGTCAGGCGGACGCGGCGGCGGACCTGGCCCGGCGGGCTGCCGACGCCGGCCTGCGGGTCGAGGTCGACGCCGCCGGCTCGCTGGGTTCGCGGATCCGGGACGCGGCCCGCCGCCGCGTCCCGTACCTCGGGGTGTTGGGTGCCCGGGAGGCCGCCGATGGTCGTCTCGCGCTGCGCCTGCGCGGCGGCCGTGCCCTGGACCCGATGCCCGCCGAAGCCGCGCTCGCCCTGATCGGCGGGCAGGTCGCCGCTCGCGCGACCGACCTGCTGCCGTCGGACTGACCCGCCCACCGATCGTCTCGCGCGCACGGCCGCCCGACCTCAGACCGACGCCGGTTGGGCGGCCGGTTCCTCGTCGACCACCGCACCGGTGAACTGGGAGCGGTAGAGCCGGTGGTACGCGCCATGGGCGGCGAGCAACTGCTCGTGGGTGCCCTGTTCGACGATCCGGCCGTTCTCCATCATCAGGATCAGGTCGGCGTCCCGGATGGTGGAGAGCCGGTGCGCGATGACGAAGCTGGTCCGGTCCGAACGCAGCGCGGCCATCGCCCGCTGGAGCAGCACCTCGGTGCGGGTGTCCACCGAGCTGGTGGCCTCGTCGAGGATCAGCAGGGACGGTTCGGCGAGGAACGCGCGGGCGATGGTGATGAGCTGCTTCTCGCCGGCGCTGACGTTGCTGCCCTCCTCGTCGATGACCGTGTCGTAGCCGTCGGGCAGGCTGCGCACGAACCGGTCCACGAAGGTGGCCCGGGCCGCCGCGAGGATCTGCTCCTCGGTGGCGTCCGGCCGCCCGTAGGCGATGTTGTCCCGGATGGTGCCGCCGAAGAGCCAGGTGTCCTGGAGCACCATGCCGATCCGGCCGCGCAGGTCGTCGCGGCGCATCGTCGTGATGTCCACACCGTCGAGCGTGATCCGGCCGGCGTCCAGCTCGTAGAAGCGCATGACCAGGTTGACCAGCGTGGTCTTGCCGGCGCCGGTCGGGCCGACGATGGCCACCGTGTGCCCCGGCTCGGCGACCAGCGACAGGTCGTCGATCAGCGGCTTGTCCGCCTCGTAGCGGAACGAGACGTGCTCGAACTCGACCCGACCGTGCGGGTCGGCGACCCGGGCGGGTTCGACCGGGTCGGGCGTCTGCTCGTCGGCGTCGAGCACCGCGAACACCCGCTCGGCCGAGGCCACCCCGGACTGGAGCAGGTTGGCCATCGACGCGAGCTGGGTGAGCGGCTGGGTGAACTGGCGGGAGTACTGGATGAACGCCTGCACGTCGCCGAGGCTCATCGTCCCGGAGGCGACCCGCAGCCCGCCGACCACGGCGATCGCCACGTAGCTCAGGTTTCCGATGAACATCATCGACGGCATGATGATCCCGGAGACGAACTGCGCCCCGAAGCTGGCGCGGAACAACTCGTCGTTCTTCGCGTGGAACGCGGCCTCCACCTCACGCTGCCGGCCGAAGACCTTCACCAGCTCGTGACCGGTGTACGCCTCCTCGATCTGACCGTTCAGCTCACCGGTGTGCGTCCACTGGGCGATGAACTGCTTCTGCGAGCGCTTGGCGATGCGCTGGGTGACCAGTACCGACAGGGGCACCGCGACCAGGGCCACCAGGGCCAGCAGCGGCGAGATCCAGAACATCACGGCCAGCACGCCGACCACGGTCAGCAGCGAGGTGAGCAGCTGGCTGAGGGTCTGTTGGAGGCTGGTGGAGATGTTGTCGATGTCGTTGGTGACCCGGCTCAGCAGCTCGCCGCGCGGCTGCCGGTCGAAGTAGGGCAGCGGCAGCCGGTTGAGCTTCTCCTCCACCTCGGCGCGCAGCCGCAGGACGGTGCGCTGGACCACCCCGTTGAGCAGCCAGCCCTGCCACCAGGAGAGCAGGCTCGCGGCCAGGTACAGCCCGAGGGCCAGCAGCAGCACCCGCTTCAGGGCGTTGAAGTCGATGCCCGCCCCGGGCACCACGTCCATCCGGGCCAGCATGTCGGCGAAGCTGTCGTTGCCGCTGGCCCGGGCCGCGGCAACGGCCTGGTCGGCGGTGGTGCCGGCGGGCAGTTGCCGGCCGATCACGCCCGTGAAGATCAGGTCGGTGGCGTGGCCGAGGATCTTCGGCCCGGCGACGCTGAACCCGACGCTCACCACCGCGAGCGTGATGATCGCGGCCAGGTGCAGCCGGTGTGAGCGCAGGCGGCCGAGCAACCGGCGGGCCGAGGGCCCGAAGTTCATCGACTTCTCGGCGGGCATCCCGGCGCTCATCCATCCCGGGCCACCGCGCTGACCGCCGGGTGGCAGCCGCTTCGGCGTCGCCGCGCCACCGCCGGTCTCCGGCGCGGTTTCCCCGCCGGGTTGCTGCGCGGGTCCCCCGCCGGATTGCTGCGCGGTCTCATCCGGTGTCCGTCCGTCGCCGGCCGGCTTCTGACTGGGTACGGCCGGGGTGCGCGTGTTGTCGGGCTCGCTCATGCCGCCACCTCCGCCGTCTGCTGGGAGGCCACGATCTCGGCGTACGTCGGGCAGGTCTCCAACAACTCGGTGTGTCGTCCCACTCCGACGACCCCTCCGTCCTCAAGAACGATGATCTGGTCGGCGTCGATGATCGTGGAGACCCGTTGGGCGACGATCACGACTGCGGACTGCGCGGTGACCGGCCGCAGTGCCGCTCTCAGCCGCGCGTCGGTGCCCAGGTCGAGCGCGGAGAACGAGTCGTCGAAGAGGTAGATCTCCGGTTGCCGGACCAGCGCCCGCGCGATGGCCAGGCGCTGCCGCTGTCCACCGGAGACGGTGGTGCCGCCCTGGGCGATCGGTGCTTCCAGACCGCCCGGCATCTGGGCCACGAAGTCCCGGGCCTGGGCGATCTCCAACGCCGTCCAGAGTTCCTCGTCGGTGGCGTCGGGGTTGCCGTACCGCAGGTTGCTGGCGACCGTCCCGGTGAACAGGTACGGCCGCTGCGGCACCAGGCCGATACGTCGCCACAGCTCGTCCGGTGCCAACTCCCGCACGTCCACCCCGTCGACCAGCACCGCGCCCCCGGTGACGTCGACCAGACGGGGAATCAACGACAGCAGCGTCGTCTTGCCGGCGCCGGTGCTGCCGATGATCGCCGTGGTGGTGCCCGGGGTGGCCCGGAAGGAGATGTCCCGAAGCACCGGGTCGACCGCGCCCGGATATTGGAAGCGCACCCCGCGCATCTCCAACTCGGCCCGGGTGGGCAGGTCGGTGACCGGCTCGGCGGCGGGGACCACCGAGGAGTCGGTGTCCAGCACCTCGGTGATCCGCTCGGCGCAGACCGCGGCCCGGGGCACCATCATCAGCATGAAGGTGGCCATCATCACGGCCATCAGGATCTGCATGAGGTATTGCAGGAACGCGGTGAGCGCGCCGACCTGGATGGCGCCGGAGTCCACGCGCTGTGCGCCGAACCAGAGCACCGCCACGCTGGAGACGTTCAGCACCAGCATGACCACCGGGAAGATCAACGCCATCAGCCGGCCGGTCCGCAGCGCGGTGGCGGTCAGGTCGGCGTTGGCGACGCCGAAGCGGTCCGTCTCGTACGGCTCGCGGACGAACGCGCGGACCACCCGGATGCCGGTGATCTGCTCGCGCAGCACCCGGTTGACCGTGTCGATCCGGGTCTGCATGAGCCGGAAGCCCGGCACCATCCGGCGGATGATCGCACCGAGCGTGATGGCCAGCACCGGCACGCTGACCAGCATCAGCCAGGACAGCCCGATGTCCTCGCGCAGCGCCATGAACACGCCGCCGACACTCATGATCGGCGCCGCGACGAGCATCGTGCAGCTCATCAGCACGAGCATCTGTACCTGTTGCACGTCGTTGGTGTTGCGGGTGATCAGCGACGGCGCACCGAACCGGGCCACCTCGCGGGCGGAGAAGCGGTTGACGTGCCCGAACAGCCTGGCGCGTACGTCCCGGCCGAAGCCCATCGCGACCCGCGCGCCGAGGTAGACCGCGGCGATCGAGCAGACGATCTGGATGAGGCTGACCAGCAGCATCCACCCGCCGGTGCGCACGATGTAGTCGGTGTCGCCGCGCGCCACGCCCTGGTCGATGATGTCGGCGTTGAGGCTGGGCAGGTAGAGCGAGGCCATGGTGCCCACGAACTGGAGCAGCACCACCGCCAGCAACGGTCGTTGGTAGGTGCGCAGTTGGCTGCGCAACAGTCGGATCAGCACGCCGGATCCTTCGGTTCGGTAGGGCGTCCGGTCATCCGCGGGTCGTCCCCGCTGCCGATGACCTCCAACAGGAACTCGCGGATCACCTGGGCCTTCACCGGGTCGGCGTCGACCGAGGTGAGCGGGCGTCCGGAGTGCATCAGTGCGCTGAGCGCGGACACTCGCTCCCGCCCGGCGGGGGTGAGGGCGAGTCGGACGCTGCGTCGGTCGCTGTCGTCGCGTTGCCGCTCGACGAGCCCTTCCCGGGCCAGCGTGTCCACGATGCCGGTGAGGGTCGCCGGGCGCACGAAGCCTTTCTCGGCGACCTCCCGGTGGGGCAGCTCGCCGTGTCGGGCGAGTGTCATCAGGGTGACCATGCCGGCCTGGGTGAGGCCGTGCTCCTCGGCGAGGTAGCGGTTCCACCGCTGCCCGACCAGGTGCCCGGCCACCACCAGCAGTCGGCCGAGCGGCACGTCCTGGAGGGTCACGAGTTCCACGACGGGTAGATTAGCTCCCTGATAGTCAGGGCCCAAACGAAATTGCCGCAGCAGTGGTGACGAACACGATCTGCAGGACCGTGCGCTGTGCGAGCGGGGTGACGGGACGCCCGGCGAGGGTGAGCCTCCGGCGGGCGGCCGAGACGTTGGCCGGGAACATCGCCAGCATGAGCAGGGCGAGCCCGGCCGCCGCCACCCGGGCGGTCGCCGGGATCAGCAGGCCGACCGCGCCGACCAGCTCCAGCACGCCGGTGAGCGTGACCAGCAGATCCGGGCGGGGCAGCCGCGGCGGGACCATCGCGATCAGGTCCGCTCGGCGCTGACCGACGAAGTGCGCGACGGCGGTCAGCGCGAACATCACGGCCAGCCCGACCCGTAGTGCGGGATGCCAACCGTCCAGTGCGGAGATGCCGGCCAGGCCGGCGAGTCGGGCCAGCGCGGTGCCGACGACCAGAGCGATCAGGGGTGCCATCGAAAACCTCCTCGGCGAAACTTGTCAGTGACAAGATTGCGCGCCGGGGAAGCATCTTGTCAATGACAAGATAGGATTGGGGCATGACCGAGACGCGTGCGTACCATCACGGCGACCTGCGCCGCGCCCTGCTCGCCGCAGCCCTGGAGGCCATCGAGGAGGTCGGGCCCGCCGCGCTGAGTCTGCGCGACCTCGCCCGTCGGGCCGGTGTCTCGCACGCCGCGCCCGCGCACCACTTCGGCGACAAGGCGGGCCTGCTCACCGCGCTTGCCGCCCAGGGCTTCGATCTGCTGGCACAGAAGCTCATCGACGCGGACGACGTGCTGGAGGCCGGCGTCGCGTACGTCGATTTCGCCGTCACGCACCGCGCGTACTTCGAGGTGATGTTCCGGCCCGAGTTCTACCGGGCCGACGACGCCGAGCTGATCGCGGCCCGGGAGCGCTCCGGCGCCGCGCTCCGTTCCGGGGTGGCCACCCTGCCCACCGGTGGCGCCCCCGGTGACACCGACCGGGACGCGCTCGCCGCCTGGTCGATCGCCCACGGCTTCGCCACCCTCTGGCTGGCCGGCGCGCTGCCCGAGCGGGTGGGCGACAACCCCCGCAAGGCAGCCCGCGAAGTCCTACGCCGCCTGGCCACCTGAGAGCGCGGTGCCCCCGCCGGCCTCGGCCTTTCTCGGTCGATCATGAAGTTATTGCCATGACACGCCGCTTGGGGTCAAGGGGTGAGTGCAATCGTCAGGTGGCGATGAGGTGGTCCAGGCGCTCGGCTGGGGTTGCCCAGCCGAGTGTCTGGCGGGGGCGGGTGTTCATCTCGTGGGCGACTTCGTCGAGGCC